>NZ_MKRU01000091.1:0-94055 GCF_001897985.1 Microbacterium sp. 69-7
TCGGTGCGCTCATCGTTCCACTCGACGATCAATGCCGTGCGCGGCCTGCTCGCGTACGAGGAGCTGACCGGTGACAGCTCTGTGGCGGCCTCGCGGCGACGAGGCGAGGAGTACCTGCTCGCCCGGCGTCTGCGCACCCGACTCTCCACGGGCGCACAGGTCGGACCGTGGACGGACCTGCTCGTCTATCCCTACCGTGCGCCCTTCAGCGCGCTGAAGGCGGCCGATCATGTCACCGCCGCAGCGGCGCACGACGGCATCCCGCTCGATCTGCGTGCCGCGGACACCCTCGAGATCGTGCGTCGCGCACGTCAGAGCGACGGTCGCTGGCTGCAGGGGTTTCACTTTCCCGGCGAGGTGTGGTTCCCCTTGGATGTCGAGGTCGGTGAGCCCTCCAGATGGGTGACGTTCCTCGCGCTGCGCGCGCTGTCGCGGGCGGGAGCGGCGTCGGCCTGAGTGGGCCGTCACACGACGAAACGCGATTGGTCCTCCACCTCGCCTGACCGCGACGATGGGTCGGTCATCGACGCCCGATCCGTCGATGCCGACAGGAGGACCCGTGAGCAGGCGAGCATTCACCACACGGCAGCTGCATGACCGGCCGCGGCGAGACGACGGCGCGATCGCGGCGGCCCGTGCGACGCCGATCTATCTCACCGCGGGGTTCGAGTTCGGCGAGTACGACGACGCCGCCGCGCATTTCGGTCGGGGAGAGGGCTACGCGTACACGCGCATCGGCAACCCCACGATCGACGCGGTCGAGCACACCCTCGCCGCGCTGGAAGGCGGCTCGCAGGCGCTGCTGCTGGCCAGCGGACAGGCGGCCACGACGGTCGCGCTGCTCTCGCTGCTCGAGGCCGGCCAGCACATCGTCGCCTCGACGCACATCTACGAGGGCACGCGCGGGCTGCTGCGCGAGAACCTGCCGCGCTTGGGCGTGACGACCGACTTCGTCAGCGAGATCGACGACCTCTCCGCGTGGGAGGCCGCCATCCTCCCGACGACCCGTGCTCTGTTCGCGGAGTCGATCTCGAACGCGAGCAATCGACTCGTCGACATTCCGGCGCTCGCCGCGCTCGCGCATCGGCACGGGATCGTTCTGGTCATCGACAACACCTTCGCCACTCCGTACCTCGTCCGGCCGCTCGAACTCGGCGCCGACGTCGTCGTCCACTCGGCGAGCAAGTTCCTCGCGGGCCACGGCAGTGTGCTCGGCGGCGCGATCGTCGACAGCGGCCGGATCGACGCCGCCACGGTCGCGCACCGGTACCCGCATCTGGTCGCGGCGGGTCGCGGCGGCGCGCCGAGCCTCTTCGAGCGGGTGGGACAGGACGCGCGCATCGCCTATGCCCGTGAGTCGGTCGCCCCGCGATTCGGGCCCACGCCGTCGCCGCTGAACGCCTTTCTGATCGGGCAGGGCATCGAGACGCTCAGCCTGCGCGTCGAGCGCCAGAGCGCCAACGCCCAGGCCCTCGCCCAGTGGCTGGAGAGCCGCCCGGAGATCGCTTCGGTCGACTACGTCGGCTTGGCCTCGCATCGCGACCACGAGCTCGCGGTGCGAGACCTCACAGACGGGTTCGGAGCCGTGTTCAGCTTCACCCTCCGTGGCGACGTCGAGACGGCGCGCCGGTTCGTCGAGGCTCTCGAGGTCTTCACGCACATGACGCACCTCGGCGATGTCCGTTCGCTCGTGCTGCACCCGGCATCCACCTCGCACGCGGCTCTGACCGACGCCGAGCGCACCGCCGTTGGCGTGCACCCCGGAACGCTGCGGGTTTCGATCGGCATCGAAGATGTCCACGACCTGATCGACGACCTTTCGCAGGCGCTGTCGGTCGCCAGCGACGTTCCCGTCGCGGTGCTCGCGTGAGCCGTCTCCAGCACTTCGGATGGTTCCTCGCGCGCGGCTTCGGCCCGCACGGCTGGGGCCATCCGTACCTGGACTGGAACTGGCAGTGGACGCGTCCCGAGCTCTATCAGCAGTCGGCGCGAGAGCTGGAGCGTGCCGGTTTCGAGTTCGTGCTGATCGAGGACGCCCCGTCGCTCGGTTCGCCCGACACCATCGACCTGCGGGTGCGGCACGCCTTCGGCGGTCCGAAGCTCGACCCGCTGCTGCTGGCCCCGTACCTCTTCCAAGCGACGACCCGCCTGGGTGTGATCCCGACGGTCAACCCGGCCGCGTACCTTCCCTACACGGCCGCCCGCCAGTTCGCGACACTCCAGCATCTGAGCGGCGACCGGCTCGGCCTCAACGTCGTGACCGACACCGGAAGCGCCCGCCATTTCGGCGACGCCCCGCAGCTGAGCCACGACGCCGCCTACGACCGCGCGGAGGAATGGCTTGACGGCATCCGCGCGCTCTGGAACTCCTGGGGAGAGGGCGCACTCGTGCGCGACACCGCGACCGGCGTCTACGCCGACGGCACCAAGCTGCGTTCGGTACGCCACCGCGGCGAGTACTTCGCTTTCGACGGTCCGCTCAACGCCGTGCCGTTCGAGCGCGGCGAACCCGTCATCGCCTCACCCGGCGGTTCGGGGCGGGGTCTCGGCTTCGCGGGCGCGAACTCCGACGTCCAGCTCGCCCTGGCGCCTCTCACCGAACAGAGCGTGCGCGCCTACCGGGCCAAGACCCACGCCGCCGCGATCGAGCGCGGGCGCTCACCCTCGGACATCACGATCATGTTCGCGATCCAGCCGGTCATCGTCTCCTCGCCGGAGGAAGCCGACCGCGTCGTGGCGGCGTCGGCCCACCCCGACGATGCGGTGTTGCGCGTGATCGCGCAACGGCAGTCCAGCGACCTGGAGACCGACCTCACCGTGCTCGATCTGGACGCCCCGCTGCCGGAGGGACTGTTCGCCGAGCATGTCTCGCAGGGCTCGATCCGCCGGCTGATCGGAGATCGGGATGCCGCGACGGCGCCCCTTCGCGCCCACTTGACCGCCCTCGCGCGAGCCGGGCGCATCTCGGATCGCACCGGCTTCGTCGGAACCGCCGAAGAGTTCGCCGACATGATCGAGGAACTCGGCGAGTGGGGCAACGACGGCGTGCTGCTGTGGGGCGACCTGCACCCGGTCACGATCCACCGCACTCTCGACGATCTCGTTCCGGTGCTTCGTCGCCGCGGCATCCTGCGCGACGAGCTGTCGGACGGCGGCCTGCGAGCGAGTCTGCGCTCGTTCTGAGCCGCGACCGGGGGTGGTCTGCGTTTCGACGCGCTGCCCGCGCTCAACGACCGGGGGATGGAACCCCGGTCGTTGAGCGAGGAGCGCAGCGACGAGTCGAAACGCAGACGAGTCGAAACGCGGCGCGACGGCTCAGCCCAGGCCGTTGGCCTTCAGCCAGGAAGCCGCGATGTCCTTGGTCGACTTCTGGTCGACCTTGGACTCGACGTTCAGCGCGATCAGGCCCTCGGGGGTGAGCTTCGCGTCGACCGCGTTGATCACATCGGCCGCGTCGGCGGGGAAGGAGCTGTTCACGAGCGGCACGACGTGCGACGCGAGGAAGAGACCCTTCGGGTCCTCGAGCGTGACGAGGTTCTTCGTCTTGATGCTCGGGTCGGCGCTGTAGACGTCGGCCAGCTGGATGCCGCCCGCGACGAGCTCGTCGACGGTCGTGTCGGCCGTGGCGCTGAAGCTCACCGTGACGCCGTAGATGTCCTTCAGCCCGGTGGGGCCGTACGGGCGCTGCTCGAGCTCGGGCGCGCCACCGAGCACGAGGTTGGGCACCGTGGCGAGATCGGCGATGCTCTTGAGGTTGTGCTGCGCCGCGAACGCCGCCGTCACGTTGTACGAGTCCTGGTCGGTCGCCGACGCCTGGTCGAGCACGCTCAGTCCTTCGGGGAGTGCCTTCTTGAGGGCCGCGTACACGTCCTCGGTGGTCGTCGCGGTGGTGCTCTTGTCGAAGTACTGCAGAAGGTTGCCGGTGTATTCCGGGGTCAGCGAGATGGTGCCGTTCTGCAGCGACGGCACGATCGCGTCGCGCTGGCCGATGTTGAACTTACGGTCCACCGTGAAGCCGGCGCCTTCGAGTGCCTGAGCGTAGATCTCGGCGATGATCTCGTTCGAGTAGTACGCCTGGGAGCCGATCGTGATGGTCTCGGACGAGCCGGTCGCACCGCCGGTGGCGGCGGGCTGCTCGAGTGAGCTGCTGGAGCCGCAGCCGGTGAGGGCGAGGGCGGTGACGGTGAGCGCCGTGGCCGCCAGGGCCAGGCGCGCTCCGACGCGGGAGGTGCGCAGTGCGGACATGAGGGGTGCCTTTCGTTGGGTGCTGTGGAGAGGAAGTCAGGATGCCGTGGCAGCCCGGGTCGCCGCCCGCGGCCGGGCGGAGCGCCCGGCGACCCCGGGGGGCACGACGATGCGCTGCAGCAGCGCGAAGACGCCGTCGAGCACGAGCGCGAGCGCGACGACGAGGAGCGAGGCGCCGAGGATCTGCGCGGTGTCGCGCAGCTGGATGCCCTGGATGATGTAGAAGCCGAGCCCCCCGAGGCCCACGTAGGTGGCGATCGTCACGGTGGCGACGACCTGGAGGGTCGCGGAACGGATGCCACCGATCAGCAGCGGCAGCCCGAGCGGGACCTCGACCTTCCACAGGATCTGGCGGCCGGTCATGCCGACCGCGCGCGCCGCGGAGATCGTGGAGCGGTCGATCGCTTCGAAGCCCGCGTAGGCGCCGGCGAGGATGGAGGGGATCGCCAGGATGACGAAGGCCACGACGGCGGCCTGGCTCTTGTAGACGACGCCCACCAGCAGATACAGCAGCACGACCAGACCGAGCGTCGGGATCGCGCGCGCCGCTCCGGACAGGGCGACGGCGAACTCCCGTCCGCGTCCGGTGTGGCCGATCGCCCAGCCGGCCGGCACGGCGATGAGCGCGGCGAGGAGCACCGAGCCGAAGGTGAACGCGAGATGCTGAGCGATCGCCTCGGGCAGGGGGAGCGAGCCGGTGAGGCGGTCGGGGGAGAAGATCCACGCGAAGGCGTCGACGAAGAGGTTCATGCGACCCCCTCCGACGCGAAGCGCCGCAACGCGCGACGCTCGGCCCGACTGCCGTCGCGGTGGGGCGCCCAGGGCATGAGCAGGCGGCCCGCCAGGACGAGCATCAGGTCGAAGAGGAGGGCGATCAGCACGACGATCACCACGCCCGCGAGCACTTCGGGGATGATCCGCCGCTGCAGGCCGTTGGTGAACAGGTACCCGAGGTTCTCGACGCCGATGAGGATGCCGACCGTCGCCAGCGCGATCGTGGAGGTGGCGGTGACGCGCAGACCCGCGAGCAGTACCGGTCCCGCCAGCGGCAGGTCGACGGTCCAGAACCGTCGCCAGGGCCCGTAGCCGACCGCGATGGCGGCCTCGCGGGTGGCGGCGTCGACGGAGTCGAGGCCATCGGTGACGGAGCGTGTCATGATCGCGACGCCGTAGACGGTCAGCGCGATGTTGAGGTTGTTCTCCGACAGGTAGGGGATGCCGAAGACCGCCCACAGCAGCGCGAACAGCCCCAGCGAAGGGATCGTGTACAGCAGGCCGATCGTGGTGAGCACCGAGCCCCGCAAGGCCGTGTAGCGCCACGCGACCCAGCCGAGGGGAAGCGCGATGACGAAGGCCGCGACGATCGCGATCGCGCTCTGGCGCAGATGCGCGAGGGTCAGCCCGCCGATCAGATCGAGGTTGTTGACGACCCAGTTCATGGCGCTCCGTCGACCAGCACGCCCTGTGCGCGGCCCGCGGCATCCACGAGCACGGTGCCGTGCGCGGTCTTCTTCGCGGTGAGGGCGCGTGAGCCCCGCTCGACGCCGACGAATTCGGCGACGAACTCGCTGGCAGGCGCGGCGATGATCTCGTCGGGGGTGCCGACCTGGGCGATGTGGGCGCCCTTTTCGAGGATGACGACCTGGTCGCCCAGCAGGAAGGCCTCGTCGATGTCGTGCGTCACGAAGACGACCGTCTTGTCGAGGTCGCGCTGCAGGCGGATGGTCTCGGCCTGCAGTTCCTTGCGCACGATCGGGTCGACGGCGCCGAACGGCTCGTCCATCAGCAGGATGTTGGGGTCGGCGGCGAGACCGCGGGCGACGCCGACGCGTTGCTGCTGTCCGCCGGAGAGCTGACGGGGGTAGCGATCGGCCAGAGACCGATCGAGCCCGACGATGTCCAGCAGCTCGAGCGCACGCTCTCGCGCCTGCTTCTTCGGCGTGCCGTTGAGGATCGGAACCGTGGCGACGTTGTCGACGACGCTGAAATGCGGAAGCAGTCCCGCGTTCTGCAGCACATAGCCGATGCCGCGGCGCAACTGAACGGGATTCCGATCGCGGATCGGCTCTCCGTCGATCGTGATCTCGCCGCTGGTCGGCTCGATGAGCCGATTGATCATCCGCAGCAGCGTCGTCTTGCCGCAGCCCGAGGAGCCCACGAACACGGTGGTCTTGTGGGCGGGGAGGACGAGGCTGAACTCGTCCACAGCGGTGGTGCCGTCAGCGAAGCGCTTCGTGACGGAGCGGAACTCGATCGCCATACGTCCTCCGGTTCGGATGATCCACCCAACCACATCCCTCCGACACCGTGACAGGGGCTGGAATCTGGCGTCACAGTCGGATATGCGTGGGGGATGGAATCCGCAGAGTACGACCTCATCGTGATCGGTGCCGGGCCGGTGGGCGAGAACGTCGCCGACCGTGCCGTGCAGGGAGGGCTGACGGTCGCGATCGTCGAGTCCGAGCTCGTGGGGGGTGAGTGCAGCTATTGGGCGTGCATGCCCTCCAAGGTGCTGCTGCGGGCGGGCGCGGCCCGCGCCGACGCCGCTGATGCCCCGGGCGCCCTGTCCGCTGCGCCGTCGGGACCCGTCGACGTGGCGGCCGTGCTTCGCCGGCGCGACGAGATCGTGCATGACTGGAACGACTCCGGTCAGGTCGAGTGGCTCGACGGCGCCGGCATCGCTCTCGTTCGCGGCCACGGGCGCGTGAGCGCGCAGCGCGAGGTCACGGTGCGCCGGGGCGGGAGGGATGCCGTCGTCCTGCGCGCCCGCCACGCCGTCGCCGTCTGCACCGGATCGGCGGCGCTGCTGCCGGACATTCCCGGGCTTGCCGATGTCGATCCGTGGACCTCGCGCGAAGCGACGGGCGCACAGCAGGTGCCCGCGTCGCTGGTCATCCTGGGCGGCGGCGTCGTCGCCTGTGAGATGGCGACCGCCTACGCGTCGTTCGGCTGCGCCGTCACCGTCCTCGCCCGCTCCGGCCTGCTGAGGGGGATGGAGCCCTTCGCCGGCGATGCCGTGACCGCAGATCTGCGCTCGGCCGGCGTCGAGGTGCGCACCGGCGCCGAGGTCGAGGCGGTGTCGCGGGATGCCGGCACCGGCACCGTCACGGTGACGCTCGCAGACGGAGCGGTCACGGCATCCGAGATCCTCCTCGCGACCGGACGCGTGCCGCGGACGGGCGACGTCGGGCTGGAGACCTCAGGCCTCGAGCCCGGCTCGTGGCTCGACGTCGACGACACGATGCGAGTCCACGGCAGCGACTGGCTGTACGCCGTCGGCGACGTCAACCACCGGGCACTGCTGACCCATCAGGGCAAGTACCAGGCGCGGGCGGCCGGTGACGTCATCGCGGCACGGGCGCGGGGGGCCGCGGTCGACGATCAGCCGTGGGGTACGCACGTCGCGACGGCCGATCATGTCGCCGTCCCCCAGGTGGTGTTCACCTCGCCCGAGGTCGCTGCCGTCGGTATGACGGCCGCGCAGGCGCAGAAGGAGGGGCTCGCGGTGCGGGTCGTCGATTACGACCTCGCGAACATCGCGGGAGCGAGTACCCGCGCCGCCCACTATCGTGGGCAGGCGCGGGCGGTGGTCGACACCGACCGCGACGTGCTCGTGGGCGCGACCTTCGTCGGGGCCGACATGGCGGAGCTTCTGCAGGCCGCCACGATCGCGATCGTCGGCGAGGTGCCGCTGGCCCGGCTGTGGCATGCCGTGCCGGCCTACCCCACCCTCAGCGAGGTGTGGCTGCGGTGGCTCGAGGCGATCGGGCGCCCGGTCTGAGCGCGGCCGATCGCCTCGAGCCTCCGATTCAGCCCGCCAGCGCGGCGCGGAACGTGTCGACGACCGGGGTCGTCGGGCGGCCGATGAGGCGCGACAGCGTGCCGTCGGTGTCGGCGAGGACACCGCCGCGGATACCGTCCTCCATGCTGGCCACGAACTCGGCGGTCCCGGCGTCGAGACCCGAGCCCTGCAGCGCGGCGACGAAGTCCTCACGCGAGACCGGCACATAGGCGACGTCCCGTCCGAGGGCCTCGCCCGCGGCGGCGGCGAGGTCGGCGTAGCCGAGGCTCGCGTCGCCGGCGAGCTCGTAGACCCGACCGATGTGTCCGTCTTCCAGGAGCACCACCGCGGCGGCTTCGGCGTAGTCGGCGCGGGCGGCGGGGGCGACCCGGCCGTCGGCGACCGAGGCTGCGATGACGCCGGACTCGGCGGCGCGCTGCACGTCGCCGACGTAGTTCTCGGTGTACCAGTCGTTGCGCAGGATCACGGTGGGCAGCCCGCTCGCGACGAGTGCCTCTTCGGTGGCCTTGTGCTCGGCGCCCAGCGGCCAGTCGAAGCTCGTGGCCTTCGACACACTCGTGTAGACGAACTTCGAGACGCCGGCGGCGACTGCCGCGTCGATGACGTTCTTGTGACCGGCGTAGCGGCGGCCCGCCTCCGAGCCGGAGATCAGCAGCACCGTGTCGACGCCGTCGAGAGCAGCCGTGATCGTGGCGGGGTCGTTGTAGTCCAGGTGCACGGTGCGCACGCCGCGCGCGGCGAGGTCGTCGATCGCGGAGAGGGTGCGCGCGCCGGCGACGATGTCGGATGCCGTGGCGCCGCGAGACAGCAGTGCGTCGATGACGAGGTGGCCGAGGTGCCCGCTGGCACCGGTGACGAGAATGGTCATGGGAGGTCCTTTCGTTGGGGTCCGAGGAGAAGAACCGTGCCCGGCATCCCATGCATTCCTGAGATCAGGTACCCACCTTTTGGTAAGGTACCTACATGGCGGTAAGTCTCGCGGAAATACGGACAGATCACGACCAGGTCTTCACCGAGAACTGCCCCACTCGCACCGTGCTGGATCACGTGATGAGCAAGTGGGGCATCCTCGTGCTGGTGGCGCTCAGCGAGGGCACGGCTCGGTGGGGTCAGCTGCGACGAGCGGTCGATGGCATCAGCGAGAAGATGCTCGCGTCGACGCTGCGCACCCTCGAGGCCGACGGGCTGGTGGTCCGTACCGCCTACCCCGAGGTGCCGCCGCGCGTCGAGTATGCCCTCACTGCTCGCGGAGACGAGCTCATGCAGCGAGTGCTGCCGCTGATGGCCTGGATCGCCGACAACGCGGACGAGATCGTTGCGCGCTGAGGACGTGCCTCAGCGCGTCGCGCGGGCCAGGTTCGCGCGCAGCTCGTCGGCGTCCTGGCGGACGACGTAGGCGGGCTGGTCGCGCTCGACGCGCCAGCTCTCGGCGACCGATCCGATGTCGACCGTGTCGAAGCCGAACTCGTCGTAGACGGCGCTCGCGAGGGCTGCGGCATCCGCATGGTCGCTCGCGATGGCGAGAGCCCGGCGACCGGGGGTGCCCTCCGGGGCGCCGTCGGTGAGGATGGCGGCGGCGGGGATGTGGTTGAACGCCTTCACGACGTGCGCGCCGGCGAGGTGGTCCTGCACCATCTGCGTCGTGGTCGTCTGCTTGTCGTCGAGTGCGACGATGTGCCCGTCGCGCTCCCAGTAGTAGTTGTTCGTGTCGAGGACGATCTTGCCGGCCAAAGGGGCGGCCGGGATGTCGTCGATCGCCTTCAGCGGCACGGTGACGATCGCCCAGTCCGCCGCCTCCGCGGCTTCGGCGGGGGTCGCCGCGCGCGCCGTCGCACCGAGTCGGGCGACGAGGTCCGCAAGGGTTTCGGGTCCTCGCGAGTTGCTGATGACGACCTCGTAGCCGCGGTTGACGAGGCCCTCCGCGAGTGCGCTGCCGATGTGTCCTGCTCCGATGATTCCTACTGTTGTCATGTCGGTGGCAACGCCCGGTGTCCGCGCCGGCATTCCCACGCGCTGCCCGAGACCGCCGCGCGACGGGAGGAGGATGGAAGGCATGTCGCGATCCGCCTCCGTTCTCCTCTCCTTCGTCCTCGACGCCGCGCTGGTCGTGACTTTCGCGGCCGTCGGGCGTGCGAGCCACGATTCCGACGTGTGGACGGGGCTTGCGATCACGGCGTGGCCGTTCCTGGCGGCTCTGCTGCTCGGCTGGCTGATCGCGCGGGCCTGGAGGGCGCCGCGTGCGGTGGCGCGCACCGGTCTGCCGGTGTGGGCGGTGACCGTCGCGGGTGGCATGCTGCTGCGTGTGGTGTCCGGTCAGGGCATCGCCGTCTCTTTCGTCATCGTCGCGGGCATCGTGCTGGCGGTGTTCCTGCTGGGGTGGCGCCTGATCGCCCTGCTCGTCCAGCGCGCACTGACGCGGCGCCGCGCGGCGTGAGCACAGCGCCCGAACTACGCTGAGAACATGCCCGCCTCCGCTGCCGTCCGTGCCCACGCCGACGACCTCGCCGACTTCGTCGCCGCGTCCCCTTCGAGCTTCCACGCGGCCGCGGAGGTCGCACGCCGCCTCGAGGATGCCGGGTTCACCTCGCTCGCCGAGGAAGAGGGCTGGCCGCTCGTTCCGGGTGGGCGCTACGTCGTCGTGCGCGACGGTGCCGTCATCGCCTGGGTGCTGCCCCGCGGGGCAGGCGCGCGCACCGGCATCCACGTCTTCGGCGCGCACAGCGACTCCCCGGCGCTGAAGCTCAAGCCCAAGCCGACCACCGGACGCCTCGGCTGGCTGCAAGCCGGCGTCGAGATCTTCGGCGGCCCGCTGCTGAATTCCTGGCTCGATCGCGAGCTGCGCCTCGCCGGACGCCTCGTGCTCGATGACGGCTCGGCCGTGCTGGCCGCGACCGGGCCGTTGCTGCGGCTGCCGCAGCTCGCGATCCACCTCGACCGCGAGGCCAATGACCACCTCGCTCTGAACAAGCAGACCCAGACCCAGCCCGTCTGGGGACTTGGTGATGCCGCGTCCGCCGATCTGCTCGCCGAGCTCGCAGCCGCCGCCGGCGTCGACGCCGGGTGCATCCGCGGCTATGACATCGTGACCGCCGATGCCACCCGCGGTGCTGTCTTCGGCAAGGACGATGTCTTCTTCGCCAGCGGCCGTCTCGACGACCTCGCGTCGGTGCACGCCGGCGTCACCGCCCTCGTCGCCGCGCCGTCCGACACCGCGCACATCCCGATGCTCGCGGTCTTCGACCACGAGGAAGTCGGCTCGGCGACGCGCTCCGGCGCCGCCGGCCCGTTCCTGTCGGACGTGATCGAGCGGGTGCAGCGCGGGCTCGGGGCCGACCGGGACGAGCAGTTGCGTGCGTTGGCGGCATCCTGGTGCGTCTCCAGCGACGTCGGTCACTCCGTGCACCCGAACTATCCCGACAAGCACGATCCCGTCGTCCAGCCCGTCCTCGGCAGCGGTCCGATCCTGAAGATCAACGCGAATCAGCGCTACGCGACGGATGCCGCCGGTGCCGCCGCCTGGCACGGCTGGTGCGAGGCCGCGGGCGTGCTCTCGCAGGAGTTCGTCTCGAACAACGCCGTGCCGTGCGGATCGACGATCGGCCCCATCACGGCGACGCGTCTGGGCATCCGCACCGTCGACGTCGGCATTCCCATCCTCTCGATGCACTCCGCCCGCGAACTCGCCGGCACGGCCGATCTGGTTGCGCTCACCCGCGCGGCGGAGGCGTTCTTCTCCTCCTGAGCGCCGTCGACCTCAGTAGCGGCGGTGTGCTGCGGACGTCGCCAGCAGGTTGACGAGGGCGAACAGGGCGCCCGCGCCGAACAGCAGCGGATAGCCGATCATCGGGCTGAGCGAGGCGAGGACGGCGGGCACGAAGAAGCCGAGGTAGCTGAGCGAGTAGTAGACGGCGGTCAGACCTGCCAGATCGTCGGGGCCGGCGATGCGCTGCACCTCCTGCAGTCCGGTCACCAGCAGGAATCCGTAGGCCGTGCCGAGGGCTGCGGCGGCGATGATCGCGACGGGCAGCGACATGCTCACCGCAGCTCCCGCCGCCAGGGCCAGCCCGATCGTCGTCGCCGCGAATGAGGCGACGATCGTCCGCGCGCTGCCGGCCCGATCGATGCGCCGCACGAGGCTCTGGGCTGCCACACCGCATCCGAGCGCGATGAGACACAGCAGACCCGCGAACCCGACTTCGAAGCCGGGCACCTGGGCGGAGAAGAGCACGGGCAGGATCGCATAGGCGCTCGCCGCCGTGCCGAACACCCACGGGGCGAGCGGGGCGACGACGAACACGAACCGGCGGTGAGTCGCCGCCGGGATGCGGAGGTCTTCGCGCAGTCGACCGGGGTGCGCGCTGCGCGTGCGCGTCTCGGGGGCCGACCACATGAGCGCGAGAGCGAGCGCGCACAGCGCGACGTTGACGAGGTAGGGCAGCACCTCGGGAGCCGTTCCCGATTGCGCGATGGCGGCTGCCACCGCGGCTCCCAGAGCGAACCCGACCGTCAGCACGAGCGCCGCGCGGCGCGCACCGGCGCCGGCGTCGGCGTCGGCGTCGAACGGAGCTGCCGAGAGCTCTTTGATCCACGCCGTGCCCACGGCCATCACGAGACCGAGCGCGAGGCCCGAGAAGACCCGGCCTGTGAAGAGTTGCGCGGCCGACCCGCCGCCGGCGGCGAGAACGGCGGAGCCGGTGAGTGCGAGGACGGGCGCGGGCAGGGCGAGGGCCCGGCGGCCGAACCGATCCGAGAGGGGGCCGCCGATGAGCAGGGCCGGCACGATGCCGAGGACATACGCGCCGAGGAGGAGGTTCACGGTCAGAGCGCTGAGGTGCTGCTCCAGCCGGTAGGTGACCAGCAGCGGCGTGAACTCGTTGCCGCCCCATGCCACGGCGAAGACGGCGGCGCTCACCCGTACCCATGGCGTCAGGTGTGTGCGACGGGTGGCCGCAGTGACCGGAATCGGCAGGGAGGAGGTGGCGAGTGACATGCGGTGCCCATCTGTGAGGATGCGGCGCCGTTGTCGCTGGCGGTCGGGGACCGTTCGATGATACTCCGATTTCGTCGTGTGGTCAGACCGCCGGAGATATCCATCCGGTACACTCGAGTGTCATGCTCCCTCGCGGAGCGCGAAGTGCATCTACCTGCTCCACCCAGCCATCCGACCGCGGCGTCGCGGACGGCACCCGGCCCCGGATTCGTTCGGAGGGCAAGGCGGCACGTGAACAACGAGCCCATGTCCCGAAGGAACCCCGTGCACCACCCCTCGACCGCCAGCGGTCGTTCGTCGCTGATCGCGCACACCGGATGGGCCTACTGGCCGATCGCATTCGTTGCACGTCTGCCCTTTGCGATGATGACCGTCGGCGTGCTCATGCTCGTCGTCCACGCGACCGATTCGGTCGGCTTCGGCGGGCTCACCTCGGCCGCCGTCGGCATCGGCGTCGTCATCGCGGGCCCCATCATGGGCGATCTCGTGGACAGACACGGACAGCGGCGCGTGCTCGTCCCGGTGGGGCTCGCCAACGGCATCCTGCTCGCGCTGTTCCCGCTGGTGGCGACGGCGGAGGCGCCCCCGGGCGTGATCCTGGCGGCGGCTCTGGCGATCGGGCTGACCGGACCGCAGGCGGCGGCCATGTCGCGCAGCCGGCTGCTGGCCATCGTCGCCGCGCGCATCGCTCCCGAGCGGCGCACGAAGACGACCTCGCGGCTGATGTCGTACGAGTCGGCTGCCGACGAGACGGCCTTCGTCATCGGCCCGTTCCTGGTCGGCATCCTCGCAGCCCTCATCGCACCGTGGGCTCCGATCGCGGTAGCCGCAGCGCTCAGCTTCGGCTTCGTGCTCGCGTTCGCGCTGCACCCCACCGCGCGCCTGCTGCAGAGTCGCGCCGACACCGCGGCGGAGCGCGCCGCCTTCCGCGCGGTGCTGACGCCCTCGATGCTCGTGCTGGTGGCGGCGACGTTCGGGGTGGGAATGTTCTTCGGCGCGGCGCTGACGTCACTGACGGCCTTCGCGCGGGCTGCGGGCGACGAGGCGCAGGCGGGCCTGCTCTACGGGCTCATGGGCATCGGCTCCGCGGTGCTGGCCCTCGGCGTCGTGCTGCTGCCCGCGCGCTTCGCCCTGCGCCACCGTTGGCTCGCCTTCGCGGGAGTGCTGACGGCGGCATCCGTCGGGTATGCGACCTCGTCGAGCCTCGGCGTGGTCGCCGGCTGGCTGCTCGTCATGGGGCTCGGCGTCGGGCCGACGCTGGTGACGCTGTTCTCGCTCGCGGGTGAGCGTGCCCCGCTCGGACGATCGGCGACGACCATGACGCTGCTCAGCTCCGCCCTCACTCTCGCGCAGGCGCTCGCTGCGGCGGCCACCGGCTGGATCGCCGAAGAGGTTTCGCTGGGCGTCGCGATGGTCGTGCCCGCCCTGGCAGCGGCGATCGTCCTGTCGCTGGGAGTCGTGAACGTCGCGATCGCACGCCGCGGCCGCGCCGCCCCCGCCCGTCCGGCCGCAGATGTCGCTGTGGACGAGGCATGGCGGCACGACGGGACGGACGAACGCGCCCGCGCGCGCTAACACCGCCCGACGGCACTGTCAATCCACCTGCGCGGCGGCGCCCGGTCGCCGAGACTGCCGGAATGACCCGCGACCAGTACACGTTCACCGACCCGGCCGCCCTCTATGCCGACATCGAGCCGCAGAAGCAGCGGATGCCGGAACCCGGCCTCGAGGCCGAACTGACGCCCCGTCCGGACCTCGGCGAGGACACCTACCGCGGAACCGGTCGTCTGCGCGGCCGCCGCGCCCTCATCACCGGCGGCGACTCGGGCATCGGCGCCGCCACCGCGATCGCGTTCGCGCGCGAAGGCGCCGACGTCGCGATCTCCTATCTGCCCGAAGAAGAGGAGGATGCGCGCCGCGTCGCCGGGCTCATCCGCGACGCCGGTGTCACCGCGCTCACCTTTCCCGGCGATCTGAAGGATGCCGCGTACTGCCGGGATCTGGTCGAGAAGACCGTGGAGGGTCTCGGCGGACTCGACATCCTCGTCAACAACGGCGGCAAGCAGATCTTCAACGACGACCTCGCGACGCTGAGCGACGAGCAGTTCGACGCCACCTTCAAGACCAACGTGTACGCGATGTTCTGGATCACCAAGGCCGCCCTCGCGCACCTCGAACCGGGCTCGTCGATCATCAACACGACCTCCATCCAGGCGTACAAGCCCTCCGATGTGCTCGTCGACTACGCGTCGACGAAGGCCACGATCAATGCGTTCACGAAGGCACTCGCCCAACAGATCGCGCCGCGCGGCATCCGCGTCAACGCGGTCGCGCCCGGGCCGATCTGGACGGCGCTGCAGCCCACCGACGGCCAGCCGCAGGACAAGCTCGACAGCTTCGGCGAGGACACCGCGCTCGGGCGAATGGGCCAGCCCGCCGAACTCGCCCCCGCCTACGTGTTCCTCGCATCGGCCGAGTCCAGCTATGTCATCGGCGAAACGCTTAACGTCAACGGCGGCATCCCCTCGCCCTGATCCCTGCACTCCTCTCGGGTCGCGCTCGTGCAGGGGGCGGCCCGGCAGGACCCTTCGTCGGCGGACGTAGACTCCCGGGATGACCGAGAACGAGCCCCGCACGATCGTGATCACCGGAGCCAGCAGCGGCATCGGTGCCGCCGCGGCCCGACAGCTCGCCCTGGCCGGGCAGCGAGTGGTGGTTGTCGGGCGCGACCCGCGGCGGACCCGGCAGGTGGCCGAGGGGATCGGCATGCCGTTCCACGTCGCCGACTTCGCCGTCCTCGCGCAGGTGCGCGCGCTCGCCGATGAACTGCGGGCGAGCTATCCGCGCATCGACGTGCTCGCGAACAACGCGGGCGGCATCTTCGGCGATCGCACCGTCACGGTCGACGGATTCGAGGCGACCTTCCAGACGAACCATCTGGCGGCGTTCCTGCTCACCAATCTGCTGCGCGATCGCCTCGTCGACGCGGGAGCCGCGGTCATCCAGACCTCGAGCGTCGCCGCGCGACGTTTCTCGCGCTTCGACATCGACGACCTCAACGCCGAGCGGCGATATTCTGCGAGCTCGGCATACGGCAACGCGAAGCTCGCGAACATCCTGTTCACGAAGGAGATCGAGCGGCGCTGGGGCGACGACGGTGTGGCGGCGGCCGCATTCCACCCGGGCGTGATCGGCAGCAGCTTCGCGGCTACGGCCAAGGGACCGTGGCGCTTCATGTACACCAATCCCGTGACCAGCCGGCTGCTGACCTCGACCGATGTCGGCGGGGCGCGGCTGGCCTGGCTCGCGCTGGGCAAGCCGGGTCTGGACTGGGAGCACGGCGGCTACTACGTCGCCAACCGCCTGGCGCGCACCTCGCCGGTCGCCGCCGATCCGGTCATCGCCGCGCGCCTGTGGGAGCGCAGCGCGGAGATGGTCGGCCTCTGAGGCGGTTCATCCGTCCGCTCTGGTCGTCATCGGTCGGCGAATGCGGCCAGACGGGACGGACGAAGGTGGGTGTCAGTCGATGAAGCGCACCCAGTTGGCGCCGTTGCCGGTCTCGGCGCGCTGGAGCAGCTCGAGGCGCTCGCCGTCCACGGCGTACAGCGACACCGACGTCGACTTCTCGCCGGCGGCCACGAGGTAGCGGCCGTCGGCGCTCGTGGCGAAGCCGCGGGGCTGCTGCTCGGTGACGGTGAAGGTCGCGGCATCCGAGACGGTGCCGCTGGCGGCCACCGGAACCGCGGCGAGCGTGCTCTCGGTGCGCTCCGACGCCCACAGCACGCGGCCGTCCGCGCCGGCGTGCAGGTCGGCGCCCCAGATGAAGTGATGGGCGAGGGGATCGGCGCCGAACTCGCCGTGACCGAGACCCTTCGAACGGTCGAAGGCGGATGCCGCGCCCACCAGCTCCAGCGTGCCGGTCGCCGTATCGCGGGCGTAATGCAGCACCTCGCCGGAGAACTCGGTCATGACGTAGACGGCATCCTGCGTGTCGTTCACCAGCAGATGGCGCGGTCCGCTGCCGGCGGGAGCCGCCGCGGTCGCGGGCTCCAGCGGGACGAGGGCGAGCTCGTCGGCGATCGCGTACTGGGCGACGAGGTCGGCCCCGAGCGAGACGAAGTAGGCGAAACGGCCGTCGGCGCTGGGCAGCACGGAGTGCAGATTCGGGTAGGAGATCTCCGATACCGGCTCGCCGACGGTGCCGTCGGTGACGGGGGAGAGGATGCCGTAGCCGCCGCCGTAGCTTGCTCCGAGCAATGCCGATCCATCACGCGTGAGGGCGAGGTAGTTCATGCCGCCGGCGGGCAGATCGCGGCGCGAGAGGGGGGTGAGCTCACCGCTCGTGCGATCGAGCGAGAGGGTGACGATGCCGGCGGGATCGCCCTTGACCGCCGCGTAGACGAGGTCGCGCGTAGCGTCCACGGCGAACGTGGAGCACCCCGTCAGCCCCTCGGTCACGGCGAGGCGCTCCAGTGTGCCGTCGGTGAGACGGAAGGTCGAGAGGGAGCCGTCTGCAGCGTTGGCGACGAGGACGAGGGCAGTCGTGGCGGTCATGGTTCCAGCGTAGGTGGCGCCGCGTACGCTGGAACCATGGCACGCATCCTCATCATCGGCGGACACGGCAAGGTGGCGCTGAAGGCCGAGCCGCTGCTCGCTCAGGCCGGCCACGAGGTCAGCGCGGTCATCCGCACCGCGGGCCACGTCGATGACGTGACGACGGCGGGTGCGCATCCCGTGGTGGCCGACGTTGCGAGTCTCGACCTCGCCCAGCTGACCGACCTCGTCCGCGGGTTCGACGTCGTCGTCTGGTCGGCGGGCGCCGGCGGCGGCGATGCGGCACGCACGTACGCCGTCGACCGCGACGCCGCGATCCGCACGATCGATGCCGCCCTGGCGGCGGGCGTCGACCGGTTCGTCATGGTGTCGTACTTCGGTGCCGGGCCCGACCACGGCGTCGACCCCGACAACGGCTTCTTCGCCTACGCCGAGGCGAAGGCCGCTGCCGATGCGCATCTGCGCGCCAGCGGCGTCGAGTACACGATCCTGGCGCCGTCGACCCTGACCGACGATGACCCCACCGGGATGATCGAGACCACTGCCCCGTCGGGCACCTCGGTGTCGCGCGCCGACGTCGCCGCGGTGCTCGCGGCCGCGGTCGACGAGCCGGCGACGCGAGGGCGCACCGTGAGCTTCAACACCGGCTCGACGCCGATCGCCGCCGCGCTGGCGGCCGCTTGACGCGCGGCGCGACGGCGCACGCCCCTACGCTGGAGGCATGAGCAAGAGCACTCTCTGGAGCATCGTCGGCGTGATCGTGGCGATCGCGATCGCCTGGGTGATCGTCAACGTCATCTTCAGCGTGCTGTGGTTCGTGGCGAAGCTCGTCGTGGTGCTGGTCGTCGCGGTGATCGTCTTCTTCGTGCTGCGGCGGCTGTTCGCCCGCAGCGACCGGTGAGTCAGCGCGCCCCTGCTAGCGTCGAAGGGCGCGGCCCGGGTGGGTGCGCGCGGATGCCGAGGGAGGCAACGTGACGGATCGCACCAGCTGGATCCTCGTCGACGGCGAGAACATCGATGCCACGCTCGGCGGATCGATCCTGGGCCGTCGCCCGCAGCCCGACGAGCGCCCCCGGTGGGATCGTCTGCTGAGCTTCATCGAGGAGCGCTGGCAGCAGCCGGTACGCGGCCTTTTCTTCCTCAACGCGTCGACGCATCTGCCCATGCCGTTCGTGCAGGCGCTGCTGGCGCTCGGCTACACCCCGGTGCCGCTGTCGGGTCCGGCCGACGCGAAGGTCGTCGACCTCGCCATCCAGCGGACGCTCCGGGCTCTCGAGGATCGCAGCGGCGACGTCGTCCTCGTCAGTCACGACCGCGACTTCGTCGACGACCTCGCATCCCTCGTCGACGATGACCGCCGCGTCGGGCTGATCGGGTTCCACGAGTTCCGCAGCAGCGAGTTCGCCGCCGTTCCCGGCATCGAGTTCTTCGATCTCGAGTACGACGTGCACGCCTTCGACGCCCAACTGCCGCGCGTGCGCGTCATCCCCATCGAGGAGTTCGACCCGGCCGAGTTCCTCGGCTGAGGACGCACGAACTCACGGCGCGAACACAGGTGAACGATATATCGTTCACTATCGCCGAGTGGTCGGCGCGATTTCGGGAGGCATCATGAACGGTTCATTCTCCGGTCCGGGCTTCGGCGGACGGGGGTTCGGCTCCGGCCCCTTCGCGGCTGGGTCGGCTGGCATGTGGGACGCGATGGAGAATCTCCGCGCATCCTTCGAGCAGCGCACCGGACCCCGCATGGGACGTGGCGACGTACGCGCCGCGGTGCTGGCCCTGCTCGCCGAGCAGCCGATGCACGGCTACCAGATCATCCAGGAGATCGAGCAGCGCAGCGACGGCGCCTGGAAGCCCAGCGCCGGCTCGGTGTACCCGACGCTGCAGATGCTCGCCGACGAGGGCCTGATCGTCGCCGAGGAGGCGAACGGCCGAAAGACGTATGCGCTCACCGACGCCGGTCGCGCCGAGGCAGAAGCCTCCGCGGACCGTCCGGCGCCCTGGGAGACACCGAGTCAGCGCGACGGCGGCCGCATGAGCGCGCTGCCGAAGGCCGGCTTCGCGCTCGCGCAGGCGGTCGGGCAGGTGGGGCGCACCGGCACGCCCGAGCAGGTGCAGAGCGCCGTCGAGATCCTCGACGAGGCCCGTCGCCGCGTGTACGCGCTGCTCGCACAGGGCTGATCGGCGGTGCAGTCCGGCTCACGCGCGCGGTACCGGCGCATCCTCCGCTTCGCCGCACTTTCGCTGGCGCAGACCTGGTGGTACGACCTGTTCCTGCCGCGCGTGGGCCTCGGGCGCCTCGCCGAGCGGTCGCGCAGCGCGCGGATGCAGCGCATCGCCCGCCGCTTCCACGCGCTCGCCGTCGACCTCGGCGGTCTCATGATCAAGGTCGGCCAGTTCATGTCCTCGCGCCTGGACGTGCTGCCGCCGGAGATCACGAAGGAGCTAGAGGGGCTGCAGGACGAGGTGCCGCCGGTGCCGTTCGCGGACATCCGTGCCGCCGCCGAGGCGCAGCTCGGGATGCCGCTGGAGCGCGCGTATGCCTGGTTCGACGAGACTCCTGTGGCCGCGGCATCCCTGGGGCAGGCGCACCGCGCCCGACTGACGCCGGCAGATGCGACGCTGAGCGGATTCGGCGCCGTCGTCGTGAAGGTGCAGCGGCCCGGGATCGACGAGATCGTCGACGTCGACCTGGCGGCCCTCCGTCGCGTCGCCGGGTGGCTGAGCCGCGTGCGACTGGTCTCGGATCGCGTCGATGCGCCCGCGTTGGCCGAGGAGTTCGCGGCGACGTCGCGCGAGGAGATCGACTACCTCCACGAGGCGCAGAACGCGGAGCGTTTCGCGGCAGACGTCGCGGATGATCCCGTCGTCGCCGTGCCGGAGGTCGTCTGGGAGCGCTCGACGCGCAAGGTGCTGACGCTGCAGGATGTCACCGCGATCAAGATCTCCGACGTCGCCGCGCTGCGTGCGGCCGGCATCGATCCCGCCGAGGTCGCGCACGCGTTCGCCACGACGATGTTCACCCAGCTGTTCCGGACAGGTTTCTTCCACGCCGACCCGCACCCGGGGAACGTCTTCGTGACGCCGCGGCCGGTCGGTGCGGATGCCGCGACCCCGGCGTGGACGCTGACCTTCATCGACTTCGGGATGATGGGCACGGTCGACGAGCGGCTCCGGTCGGGGCTTCGCACGGTGCTGTTGGCGGTCGCGGCCCGCGACAGCAAGCGACTGGTGCAGGGCATTCTCGACGTGGGCGCTCTCTTGCCCGGCGCCGACACCCGCGAGCTCGAGCGCGCGTACGCGAAGCTGTTCGCCCGCTTCGGCGGCATGGGGTTCGCGCAGCTGCGCGAGGTCGATCCGCGCGAGTTCCGCGACTTCGCCGAGGAGTTCGGCGATGTCGTGCGGAGCCTGCCGTTCCAGCTGCCGGAGAACTTCCTGCTGATCGTGCGCGCGATCTCGCTCACCTCGGGCGTCTGCAGCACGCTGGAGCCCGAGTACAACATCTGGGAGAGCATCGAGCCGTTCGCCGGTCAGGTGCTGCGCGATGAGGGCGGCAACGTCGTGAAGGACGCGCTCGCGCAGGTCGCGGAGGTCGCCACGACCGCGTGGCGTCTGCCCGGACGCCTCGACGGGCTCATCACGGGTTTCGAGGAGGGCACGGTGTCGGTCGACATGTCGCGCCTGGAACGCCGGCTCGACCGCCTGGAGCGGATCGCCCAGCGGGGACTCGCGGCGGTGGTCTTCGGCATCCTGCTCATCGGCGGCATCCTGCTGCGGGTGACCGACGAGGTCTTCGGTGTGGCGATGATGATCGCGTCGCTCGTCCCGCTCGTCGTCAGCCTCCTGCCGCGCGGTCGGCGCCGGCGCCGCTAGGGCGCTCAGCCCGTTGCCGCGGTGAGCAGCGCGTCGACCACGGCATCGGTGGCGTGCGGCGCGACGTGCAGGTTGAGGGCGGGTTCGACGAGTTCGACCTCCAGCAGCGCCAGCCCGTATGCGCGCGAGCGCACCGTGTCGACGCGGGCGTACAGGGGGAGCGGGCCGCCGGTGACCGTCTGCACGGCCTGCACGACGGCGGTGGCGAAGGCGATCTCGTCGTCGTAGGCGGGCACCTGCTCGGGATGTTCCTCGTAGACGCCGCCGATGAGTCCGCCGCCCACCTCCAGCAGCGCACCCTTGGAGATGGCGTGCGTGAAGCGTCCGTCGATCAGGTAGAGCGCCTTCTCCCACCCGCGGGACAGCTCGGGCACCTCGGGCTGGATCATCGCGGTGCCGCCGGCCTCGATGATCCGTGTCGCCAGCTCGAGCGCCCGCTCGTCGTCGGCGTCGAACAGGCCGGTGTCGCGCGCCCCCGCCGATACCGCCGGCTTCACGACGACCCGGGCGTGCGCGGCCAGCGCCGCGCGGACGTCATCGACGCTGTTCGCGTACGCGGTCGGCACCACGCGGATGCCGGCGCCTTCGAGGTCGGAGAGGTAGTGCTTGTCGAGGTTCCAGCGCATCGTCGCCGGAGCGTTGACGACGCGGGTGGATGCCGCCGCGCGCTCGAGCCACGCCTGGAACTCATCGGGACGCTCGGGGTGGTCCCACGGAGAGCGGACCGCGAGCAGATCGAAGGCGGCGAGATCGACGGTGGCGTCGTGCCAGACGACGGCCTCGGCCGCCGCGCCGCGAGCACGGAGCGCGTCGAGGAGGATCGGCGTGTCGTGGTCGGGGTCTTCGTCGGAGTAGAAGGCGGTGTCGGTGACGACGATGCCGATCCGCGGTGCAGGCGAGGTCACGAGAGACCACCCTACCGAGGGCGTTCTCCTTGACCGGGCCCCTCCTTTCGCTTCGGGTGAGTTCCGTGCGTCGCCGTAGCGGTCGGCGCGTCGTAGCCTGAACGGGTGCCCTCCGACTCCGCCGCTCCCGTCGTCGGGGCACGCGCCGAGCTGACCGCTCTGGCTCGCGATGGCCGGGACTGGGCAGCCCCGCTGCGGCACCTGCCCGCAGGCGTCTCGCCGCGCGCCGCCGCGGTGCTGATTCTGTTCGGCGTGCTCGATGACGTACAGAGCGCACACGCGGCGCAGGATGCCGCGGTCTCGCGCGATCTCGACGTCCTGCTGCTCGAACGGGCGACCACGCTCCGCGCTCATCCGGGACAGGTTGCGTTTCCCGGAGGACGCCTCGACCCCGCGGATGCCGGGCCCATCGCGGCCGCACTGCGCGAAGCCGAGGAGGAGACGGGGCTCGATCCGGCCGGCGTCGAGGTGCTGGGCGCGCTGCCGCCGGTGCCGTTGGAGTTCTCCGGGCACCTCGTCACGCCCGTGTTGGGGTGGTGGCGGCATCCGTCGCCCGTGCGTGTCGTCGACGATGCGGAGTCCGCTGCGGTGTTCCGCGCCCCGGTGGCCGACCTCCTCGATGCGCGCAACCGTGGGGTGACCGTGATCGAGCGCGAAGGGCAGACGTGGCGCGGGCCCGCCTTCGAGGTGCAGGGCCACCTCGTCTGGGGTTTCACCGCGATGGTGATCGACGCGCTGTTCGACCGGCTCGGCTGGACCGAGCCGTGGGACCTGGGCGCCCAGACCCGGCGCATACCGCTGCCGATCTAGGCTGCCGATTTAGGCGGGGCGCCCTGTGCCCGCGGCGGCGCGGGCCCGGAACGGTGGCGCGATCTGCGGTGCGCGCGACGTCGTGAGCGCCGTTTGCGACCCCGCGTTCCGTGTGGCTGCTGGGCGTTTCGTCAGCACGCCCGATGAACCTGCTCGGTCCGTGGAGTTGGCGCGGACCGGCGTGTGACGATCGGCGAGCACGATCGGAGAAGGAACACATGGACGAACGTCGGCAGGCGCGCGACGCACTCTCGCGACGGACCCTCCTGACCGCGGGCGTGGGTTCTGCAGCGGCGCTGACGCTCTCGGCGTGCTCCGCGGGGAGCAAACGCCCTGCGCAGACGGTGACGCCGCTGGCCGCGAGGTTGGGGCTCGCTCTGGAGACGACGTGGAAGAAGGACGACACGGCCGCGCTTGCCGCGGCGCTGCGTACGACGACGGGGTGCACGCTCGTCGCCTGGGAGCACGAGCTGATCCCCGACATCCTGAGCCACCTCGGATCGATCGACCCGCCCCCGCCCGCCGCGTGGCCGGGGGATCGATTCGACCTGGTGTGGTGACTCAGCCCCGCGGATGCCGGGGCGTGGCGGTTCACGCAGGTGCCGCAGCTGCCGCTGGCCGGGGACCTTCTCGCGACCGCGTGAGCGACAACGGCCGTCGCGGCGGCTGATAGGATCGTCGACGGAAGTGTGTCCGAGCGGCCTAAGGAGCATGGCTGGAATCCATGTAGGCGGGGTAACTCGCCTCGCAGGTTCAAATCCTGTCACTTCCGCTCAGCCGAGAACCCCGTCCACGCGAAAGCCTGGGCGGGGTTCTCGCGTGACGGCGCTCCGTCGGGGCGGCGACGTTCGACCAGGATCGGTGTCGCGCCACTGACCCGCGACGACGCCGCGGTACACCGCGCGGGTCGAGACGGCGGATGCCGCGACCCATCCCGTGACGCCGCCGTCGGCGTCGACGGCGACCAACCGGCCGACGCCGAGCTTGCCGGTGTCGAAGGCCTCCCAGGTGGGCGGCTCAGCCTCGAAGCTTGCGTTTCCCGTGGCGAGGCCTTCGTGATAGATCGCCTCCACCTCCGGCCAATCTTCGGGCCGCATCGCGCGGATCGCGACCGTCTTCACGGGCGGAGCGCGTTCGCGGCCTGGTCGAGGGCATCGGTGACGACGCGGAAGTACGCCCAGCGCCCGCGCTGCTCACGCGTGGCGAGCCCGGCATCCACGAGAAGCTTCATGTGGTGGGACACGGTCGGCTGGGACAGGCCGACCGGTGCGGTGAGGTCGCAGATGCAGGCTTCACCGCCCGGCGATGCGGCGATCAGCGACAGCAGGCGCACCCGCGTGGGGTCGCCGAGCGCCTTGAAGGTGCGGGCGAGGATCTCTGCATCGTCCGTCGTCAATGCATTCGCGGGCGCGGTCGAGCGGCACCCGTCGGCGGTGTTCGTCAGGAGGGGCAGCAGCGTCGGCATCTTTCGATTGTGCACCTCGTATTGACATCTGTCGATGCATGCCGGAATCTTTACCCATCGACAGATGTCGATACGAAGGAGGAGTCCGGTGGATGACGCACTGCCCGTCGTCGTGATCGGCGCCGGCCCCCAGGGGCTCGCCGCCGCCGCCCATCTCGTCGAACGCGGGATGCCGGTCGTCGTGCTCGAAGCGGGAGACACTCCGGCCGCTGCGGTGGCTGAGTGGGGCCATGTGCGGCTGTTCTCCGACTGGTCCGAGCTCGTCGATGCCGCCAGCGCTCGCCTCCTTGACGCGACGGGCTGGACACCGCCGCCGAGCGGCTACCCCACCGGCGCGCAGTGGATCGGTCGCTATCTCGCACCGCTGGCCGACGCACTCGGCGATCGTGTTCGTTACGGCGCGCGCGTCGTCGGCGTCTCGCGGTCGGGACGCGACCGCCTCGTCGATGCCGGCCGCGGCGATCAGCCCTTCACGGTGCACGTCCGACCGACCGGAGGCGACGACTATCGCCTCGCGGCACGCGCCGTCATCGACGCCTCCGGTACGTGGGAGACCCCCAACCCCGCGGGTGCGGACGGTCTGCCGGCTCTCGGCGAGCGCGCGGCGGCCGACCGGCTCAGCTACCGCATCCCCGATTTCCGAGATCGCTCCGGATTCGAGGGCAGACACACCGTCGTCGTCGGTTCCGGGCATTCCGCCCTCACCGCGGTCTTGGCCCTGGCACGGATGGCGCGCCGCGACCCGTCCACGACGGTGACCTGGGCGCTGCGTCGTGCGAGCGCGCGGAAGGCGTTCGGCGGGGGTGAAGCAGACGAGCTGCCCGCGCGCGGAGCCCTCGGCATCCGGGCGAAGGAGTTCGTGGATGCCGGTCTCGTCTCGCTCGTGACGGGGTTCCGCGTGGAACGCGTCACGGATGCCGGTGATGGCGTGGTCCTCGTGGCGGAGGACGGTCGTCACCTCGCTGCCGACAGGGCCGTCGTGCTCACCGGGTTCCGCCCCGACTTGTCGTTCCTGTCGGAGCTGCGTCTGGAGCTCGACTCCACCTTGCAGGCTCCCGTTCGCATCGCCGCCGAGGTGGACCCGAACGTGCACTCGTGCGGCTCGGTCGCCGCCACCGGCGCCGCCGACCTCGCCCACCCCGAACCGGGTTTCTTCATCGTCGGCGCGAAGTCGTACGGCCGCGCGCCGACCTTTCTCGCGCTCACCGGGTACGAGCAGGTGCGCAGCGTCGTGGCCGACGTGGCGGGCGATCACGAGGCCGCACGGCGTGTCGAGCTGGTCTTGCCCGATACTGGCGTGTGCGGCGGTGCCGGGCTCTTCGACGCCTCGGGCGCTTCGCGTGGCGGCGCCTGCTGCGCACCGCCGCCTCAGCCCGTCTCGATCATCCCGACCGCGCCCGCCCTCTCCTGACACCCGAACGAGGAATGCCATGACCGACTCCACCAAGCCCGCCGTCCTCTTCGTCTGCGTGCACAACGCCGGCCGCTCTCAGATGGCCGCCGGATACCTCCGTGCGCTCGCCGGCGACCGCATCGATGTGTTCTCGGCCGGCAGCGAGCCGGGCAACGCGGTCAACCCGGCCGCCGTGGCCGTGATGGCCGAAGAAGGCATCGACCTGTCCTCGGCCACCCCGCAGATTCTGACCACGGACGCCGTGCGCCAGGCCGACGTCGTCATCACGATGGGATGCGGGGATGCATGCCCCATCTTCCCCGGAAAGCGCTACGAGGACTGGCAGCTGACCGACCCGGCGGGCCAGCCCGTCGAGGTCGTCCGCGGGGTGCGTGACGACATCAAGGGGCGCGTGCAGGAACTCATCGCCAGTCTGAGCTGAGAAGCTGCGGCTCTCGAGGGGAGCGGGAACCGAATCCCGACCGCCGGGAATGCACCGGTCATCGCCGTCGTTGGGCTGACGGGCGGTCCGCGCTCGCGTGTCACCCGCGTCATCGTGCGTCATCGTGACTCGCGAGTGCGCCGGCCGCGACGTAACGTCGACACCCTGCGAAGTTCCACCCGGCATCCGCCGAAACAGGAGATATCCCCCCTCATGAGTTCCACCTCCACCACCGCGCCCGCCGCGAGTCCGCCCCAGCCGAAGAAGCCCTTCTACCGGTCGTTCGGCTTCCAGATCACGGTCGCGCTGATCGCCGGCATCCTGCTCGGCATCCTCGCCCTGAATCTGGGTCCGGATGCCGCGGGCAATCCCAACGGCCTGGCCGCGACCCTGTCGACCATCGGCTCGTCCTATGTCACGCTGCTGAAGGCGGCCGTCGTCCCGCTCATCTTCCTCGCGGTCGTGGCCAGCATCACGCAGCTGCGAAACGTCACCAACGCCGCCCGCCTGGCGGGTCAGACGCTGCTGTGGTTCGGGATCACGGCTCTGATCGCGGTGACGATCGGCATCGTCCTGGGCATCACGATCCAGCCCGGCAACCGCGTCGCGCACGACCAGCTCACGACCGGCGCCCCCTACACCGTCGGCACGTGGTGGAACTTCCTCAAGGGCCTGATCCCGCAGAACGTGCTCGGCCTCACCGTGTCGAGCTCGGCGAGCGAGTCGACCGGTGCGATCACCTCGACCGTCGGCTTCAACGTGCTGCAGGTCATCGTCATCTCGGTCGCCGTCGGCATCGCGGCGCTCAAGGTCGGCAAGCGCGCCGAGCCGTTCGTCTCGTTCACGCAGTCGTCGCTGAAGATCGTGCAGCGGGTGCTCTGGTGGATCATCCGCATCGCGCCCCTCGGCACGCTCGGTCTCATCGCCTCGGCGGTCGTGCAGTATGGCACGGACAAGCTGCTCACGCTCGTCTGGTTCGTCGTGGCCGTCTACGCCGGACTCGTGCTGGTGCTGTTCGTCGTCTACCCGATCCTCGTCAAGAGCCACGGCCTGTCGATCAAGCAGTACTTCTCCGGCGTCTGGCCGGCCGTGCAGCTCGGCTTCGTGTCGCGCTCGTCGATCGGCACCCTGCCGCTGACGCAGCGTGTGACCGAGCGCAACCTCGGCGTGCCGCGCGAGTACGCCTCGTTCGCGGTGCCGCTGGGCGCCACGACCAAGATGGACGGCTGCGCCGCCATCTACCCGGCGATCGCCGCGATCTTCGTCGCCCAGTTCTTCGGCATCGAGCTGAACATCGTGTCGTACCTGCTGATCGCCCTCGTTTCGGTCGTGGGCTCGGCGGCCACGGCCGGCACCACCGGCGCGACGGTCATGCTCACGCTGACCCTCTCCACCCTCGGCCTGCCCCTGGAGGGTGTCGGTCTGCTCCTCGCGATCGACCCGATCCTCGACATGGGACGCACGGCGGTCAACGTCGCGGGCCAGGCCCTGGTGCCGACGATCGTCGCCAAGCGCGAGGGCATTCTGAACCGCGAGCTGTACGACGCTCCGCGCGACGGCGAGCCGTTCGCCGACGACTCGGCCGACGACGTGGACGAGCAGGCCCCGGCGCTGTCGCGCAGCTGACGCCGGATCGCGGCGCGCCGGTTCAGACCGCCGCGCCGCGATCGGCGAATCCCGAGCCCGGCCGCACCACCAGCGACCACGGCAGCGCGAGCGTGCGCGCCCGCCGCGCCGCCGGCATCGCCGCGAGCATGGCGGATCGGATGCCGAGGGCGGCGCTCATCGCTGCGGCATCCGGGCCCCCGCTCGCGGCGTCCGCCGCGTAGTTCGCACGCTCGACGGCGGCCACGAGCCGCGACATCTCCTCCGCGGGCGCGCCACCGGCGGCCACGAGGAAGGCGCCGAAAGCACGCGGAGAGCGCGACGACGGCACGGGAAGTCCCGCATCGATCGCGGTGTCCTGCACGAGTCGCCAGGCGGCGGCGACCGTTGCGCGCCGGCGCAGCATGAGCCGCCGGACCGCCCCGGCCAGTCCCGGCAGTGCGGCGACCACGACGACGCCGCCCAGAACGGTGAGGAGCGGACGGAGGTCCATCAGGGTGGGCCCGGAGCCCGCGGCATCCGTCTGCGCCCCCTGCTGCGAGTCGTTCACGTCGGCCGGCGGGGCGGTCGTGGCCGCGGAGGTCGTCTCTGGACGGGGCGACGTCGTCGGCGCCGCGGTCGGGGCCGAGGCGGCGCTGTCGAAGCGCGTCTCGGTGCCGAGGCTCTTGGTCGGCTCGAACGGGACCCAGCCGATGCCGCGGAAGGAGACCTCCGGCCACGCGTGCAGCTGGCGACCCGTCACGTCGATGACGCGCTGACCGTCGACGACCTGGCCGGTGAACGAGCCCGGGAGGAACCCGACGACGATGCGGGTCGGCATGCCGAGGCTGCGTGCCATGAGGGCGAAGGCGCCCGCGAAGTGCACGCAGTATCCGCTCTTGGCCTGGAGGAAGGCGGCCACGGCGTCGACGCCCTGCCCGTCGAAGCCCTCCTGCACGGGCGCGTCGAGCGAGTACGTGAACTCCGGACCGCGGAACCAATCCTGCAGCGCGATGAGCTTGTCGTAGTCGGTGTCTGCCTGCGCGGTGACCTGACGGGCGAGCTGCGCGATGATCGGCGGGCTGCCGGCGGGGAGGGAGTCCACGTCGAGGCTCACACCCGCGCCTCCCGCCGACGACGCGCGGATCTGCTCGAGCGTCGGCTGGGCGATGTCGGAGACGACGGTGTACTCCTGGCCCTGCGTCGCCCCGGCCGCGCCGGCGACGGTGCGGTTGTACGGGGCGAACTGCCACGCGCCGGCCAATCCGTCGACCTCGGTGGCCGGGTAGGGGACGGGCGCGTAGGCGGACGCCAGGTTCTTGATCGAGACCGTCGTGCGCGTCGGGGTGAGCGCGATGTCCGGGGACACATCGACGGGCTCGAGCGGTGCCGCGCTCAGATCGACGGTGCTCGTGCGGTCGGGCTGCCAGACCGTGCCGTCGAACAGCGACAGCGTCGCCACGCGCAGGTACGGCACACGGGTGCCGTCGGTGCGCAGGGTGAGCACGGTCGCACCGTCCTGACGGCGCAGGTCCTTGCCGAGATCGAGCGACGGATCGATCATCGTGGAGGTGCCGAACCCCGCCGCGGGCACCGACGCCTGCAGCGTGGGGCCGACGGCGAGAGCGGCGATGATCGCGACGGCGCCGATCGCGGTGGCGACGACCGTCACCCCTCCCGCGTTGACCGTGCGCGCGGATGCGCCGGCGGTACGCGCCTCGCGGGTGCGGGTCTCGGCGCGGATGAGCAGCAGCACGGATGCCGCGAGCACCACGAACGCCACGATGTCGACCCCGGCCGGCACGGCGATGGCGGGGATGAGCCAGACGGCGACCAGGGCGATGCTGGCCAGAAGCGGCATCCGCGCCGTGACGACGACGTGATCGAGGGCGACGGTCAGAAGCCCGAGCGATGCGACGATGACGAACACGAGCGGCCGCGTCGGCGCCAGGGGAGCGACACCGTCCGTGATGAGAGCGGATGCCGTGGTGATCATCCGGGGCAGCGCCTCCACGACGCCGCCGGTCGGGATCACACCCAGAAGGGCGTTCGCCGGGAAGAAGACGGCGGTGACCGTGCCGGTCCACGCGGCGAGCTCGATGATCGTGACGACGATGACCGGCAGTCGCAGCCGGCGCAGTCCGTAGCCGAGCGCCAGCAGCGCGAACGGCAGGGCGATCGCGCCCCACAGCCACGAGCCGCTCTGCACGACGCGGGTGAGCGGAACGAGTGTGCTCAGGATGCCGAGCCACAGCGCCAGTGCGAGGCGCAGCTCTCCGTGGCGGCGCCGCTCACGAGGCGGCACGGTGCACGCTCCGGGTCTCGCGCGACGCCAGGGCGTCGCTCCAGGCGGCCGCGACGTCGCCGCCCGCGGTCAGCGCGCCGACGCGCCACCCGGTGTCGGCGGCGGCCGCCAGCACCTCCTGTGCCTCCGACACGAGGAGGAGGATCGGCATGGTGCTGTGGTGCGGCACGGGTGCGAGCGCGACGACATCCGCAGCCGCCAGGCCACCGGTCACGACGATCACGGGACCGGCCGCGATTCCCGTGAACAATCGGGCGAGCGCCTCGAGGGGGAGATCGCGCCGTGCGGTGATCGTGGCGAGGGCGACGGCGAGACGCTCGACGCCCGCCGTGTCGCCGCCCTCGATCGGGTCGCACAGTACGGCGCCGTCGGCGTCGATGACGGTGACGAGGTAGCCTTCGCGGACCAGTCGCGCCGTCGCCGAGACGCAGGCGGAGACCGCCGTCTCGAAGGTGGGGTCCGCGCCTGCGGCGCGCCCGGCGGCGGGCGACCAGCGCGCCGCGCCGCGATCGAGCACGACCACGGCTTCCGGGGTGGTCTCCTGCTCCTCCTGACGCACCATCAGCTCGTCGCGGTGGGCGCTGGCGCGCCAGTGGATGCGTCGCATCGAGTCGCCGGGCGCGTACGTGCGCGGGATGAGGTTGTCGGCGCCCTGGCCCATCCGATCCGTCACGCTGCGGGTGCTGCCCCCGGCGTCGCCGGGGAGGTCGTGCAGCTCTCCGAGATCGACGATCTCGGGCACGATCACCAGCGGCGAGGTGTCGCCGACCGTCCGGCGCCGCCGTGTGAAGCCGAACGGATCGGTCGTCACGAGTGCCAAGGGCCCCACGCGGCGAAGTCCACGGCGCTCGGCGCGCACGGCGTAGTCGACCTCGACCTGCGACGGGCCGGCGATCGCCGACCCGGTCGGCGGCAGCACGCCGTCCGGCGCGGCGCCGGCCGTGGATGCCGCGACCACGCCGTCGGGCACGGCGTCACGCCACCGCGCCTCGCTGGTGGGCAGAGAGGAACGGATCTCGACGGTGAGGCGCACCCGCACCTCACTGCCGGCGGCGGCGACGTCGGGGGAGAAGGCGCGGGTCGCCCGCGCGGAGCTCGGGAGCAGGTACAGGGTGGCGGCGCTGACGACCACGGCTGCCGCCAGCAGTGCGCCCACGTAGGCGAGCTCCGCGATGCCGAAGCGCTGGGCCAGCATGCCGCACACCGCGGCGAGCACCAGTGCGCCCAGGCCGCGCAGGGTCAGCGGCAGGCGAGACAGCAGGGGCCAGCGGGGCATCGGGCGCTCTCGATCAGCGGGTCGCGAGCGGCACGCGCACCGCGCCGACGATCGCGCGCAGCACGGCGCCGATCGTCTCCGTGCTGGAGCGGCCTCGAGCCGACGCGGTGCCACGCGACCCGATCAGTCGATGAGCGAACACCGGCTCGACGAGCGCCGCCACGTCATCCGGAATGACGAACTCGCGTCCGTCCAGCGCCGCGCGCACCTTGGCGGCGCGCACGAGCTGCAAGGTCGCACGGGGGCTCGCCCCGAGGCGCAGGTCGGGGTGCTCGCGTGTCGCCCGCGACAGCCCGACGGCGTACTCTTCGACGGCGGGGGAGACGTGCACGGCGCGCACCCAGGCGATGAGGGCCCTGACGTCGCCGGCGCCGAGCACGGGAGTGAGCGCGTCGAGAGGGTTGATGCGCTCGCGCTGACGCAGCATCAGGACTTCGCTCTCGGCATCCGGATAGCCCATGGAGATGCGCATCATGAAGCGGTCGCGCTGCGCCTCGGGCAGGGCATACGTGCCCTCCATCTCGAGCGGGTTCTGTGTCGCGACGACGAGGAACGGGTCGGCCAGCGCGTGGCTGGTGCCGTCGACGGTGACCTGATGCTCCTCCATCGCCTCCAGAAGAGCCGACTGCGTCTTCGGTGAGGCCCGGTTGATCTCGTCGGCGATGACGATCTGAGCGAAGACGGCACCCGGCTTGAATTCGAACTCGCGATCGACCGGGTTGTAGACGCTCACCCCCGTCACATCGCCCGGGAGGAGGTCGGGCGTGAACTGGATGCGACGCACGCTCGCGTCGACGGATGCCGCCAGCGCCCGCGCCAGCATCGTCTTACCGACCCCGGGCACATCCTCGATGAGGAGGTGTCCTTCGGCGAGGAGGCAGACGAGGGCGGCGCGCACGGCATCCGGCTTGCCGTCGATGACGCGCGTGATCGAGGACTCGACGGCCTCGGCCGCGCGGGCGAACGATTCGGCGGTGAGCGGGTGGTCGGGCATGCGTCTCCCTGTCTCAGCGGCGGTGCTCGCTCGATGCTAACCCGACTGGCGAGGCGGGAGCCCGTCGTCGGGTAAACTCGCATACAGCTCTCCGCGAGGCGGCACCCAGGCCAACTCCCCCAGGACGGAAACGTAGCAAGGGTAACCAGGCTCTGCCGGGTTCGCGGAGAGTCTTTCTTTTGCCCGGGGGCTTTCGGCGCGTGCGTCGGCGTGCGCCACCCGTCCGGATCGCTGCTTCCGTCCCGGCGGAAGGTTTTCTCCGGCAGATCCCTCCCGGCCTCCAGCGACCCCCACCTAGGCTGGAACCCGTGGCGCAGAGCATCTACATCACCTCCACCGAGGGACTGTCCGGCAAATCGACCATCGTCCTCGGAGTGCTCGACGCACTGACTCGATCCACCCCCCGGGTGGGCGTGTTCCGGGCCATCGCCCGTTCGATCGACGAACGCGACTACGTGCTCGAGATGCTCCTCGATCACATCGGCGTCGACCTCGACTACGAGGAGGCCGTGGGCGTCACCTACGATGACGTGCGACGAGACCCGGATGCCGCGCTCTCGCGCATCGTCGAGCGGTTCAAGGCCGTCGAGGCGAAGTGCGACGCGGTCGTCGTGGTCGGCAGCGACTTCACGGACGTCGGCTCGACCAGCGAGCTCGGCTACAACGCCCGCATCGCGGCGAACCTCGGCGCTCCCGTGCTGGTCGTGCTCAACGGTCGGGCAGACCAGGGCGACCGCCTCGGGGTGAGCGTTCCGCGCACGCCACAGCAGCTGGCGCAGCTCACCGAACTCGCCCTCACCGACATCACGCACCAGCGCGCCGAGCTGTTCGCGGTCATCACCAACCGCGCCGACCCCGCGCACCTCGACGAGATCAACGCGGCGATCGGCGACGTCGTGCGCGGCGTGCCCGCGGTCGACGGCAATCGTGAGGCCGAGGTCGCGGTGTGGTCCATCCCCGAAGACGTGTTCCTCGTCGCCCCGGCTGTCCGCGACATCATGCTCGCCCTCGGCGGCACGCTTCTTCGTGGTGACGAGGCGCTGCTCGTGCGCGAAGTGCTGGACGTGGTCGTCGCGGGCATGTCGCTCAACAACATCCTCCCGCGCCTCACCGAGGGTGCCATCGTCATCGTGCCGGCCGATCGCACCGAGGTGCTGCTCGGACTGCTGCTGGCGAACTCGTCGGGCACCTTCCCCTCGATCGCGGGCATCATCCTCAACGGTCCGTTCCCGCTGCCGCCGGCCGTGCAGGACCTCATGGTGGGACTGGACTCGCCGCTGCCGATCATCCAGACCGACCTGGACACGTACGACACCGCCGTCCGGGTCATGAGCACCCGCGGCCGCCTCGCCGCCGGCTCCCAGCGCCGCTACGACACGGCGCTGGCCCTGTTCGAGCAGCACGTCGACACCGACGAGTTCACGCGTGCGCTCGGGCTCGCCCACTCCACCGTCGTGACGCCGCTGATGTTCGAGTACCAGCTCCTGGAGCGCGCCCGTACCGGCCGTAAGCGCATCGTGCTGCCGGAAGGCGGCGACGACCGCGTGCTGAGGGCGGCGGCCACCGTGCTCGCCCGTGGCATCGCCGACCTGACGATCCTCGGCGACGAGGCGGAGGTGCGTGGTCGCGCGGTGGAGCTCGGCCTCGACCTGAGCGCCGCGCAGGTGCTGAGCCCGTTCGACCCGCAGATCGTGCACCGCTTCGCCGAGGAGTACGCCGAGCTGCGCAAGCACAAGGGCATCACGTACGAGAAGGCGGCCGACACCATCACCGACGTGTCGTACTTCGGCACGATGATGGTGCACCTGGGGCTGGCCGACGGCATGGTGTCGGGTGCCGCCCACACGACGGCGCACACCATCCGACCCGCGTTCGAGATCATCAAGACGCGCCCGGGCGTCTCAGTCGTCTCCAGTGTGTTCCTCATGGCGCTCGCCGACCGCGTGCTCGTCTACGGTGACTGCGCCGTGATCCCCGACCCGACCGCCGCGCAGCTGTCGGACATCGCCATCTCGTCGGCCGCCACGGCACGTCAGTTCGGCATCGAGCCGCGCATCGCGATGCTGTCGTACTCCACCGGCGAGTCCGGGTCGGGGGAGGACGTCGACAAGGTCCGCGAAGCCACGGCGTTCGTCCGCGAGCGCGCCCCCGAGCTGCTGGTCGAAGGCCCGATCCAGTACGACGCCGCGGCCGACGCTGCCGTCGCCAAGGCGAAGATGCCCGACTCCGCCGTCGCGGGACGGGCGACCGTGTTCGTCTTCCCCGACCTCAACACCGGCAACAACACCTACAAGGCGGTGCAGCGCTCCGCCGGCGCGGTCGCCATGGGGCCGGTGCTCCAGGGACTCAACAAGCCCATCAACGACCTGTCGCGCGGTGCGCTGGTCGAAGACATCGTCAACACGATCGCCATCACGGCGATCCAGGCGCAGAACCAGCAGCAGGGAAACAACGCATGACCGTCGTCCTCGTCATCAACAGCGGCTCCTCGTCGTTCAAGTATCAGCTCGTCGACGTCGAGTCCCAGACGGCGCTCGCGTCGGGTCTCGTCGAGCGCATCGGACAGGAGACCGGCTCGGCCCGCCACAAGGTGGGGGATGCCGATCACTCGCGCGAACTGCCGATCCCCGACCACACCGCCGGCTTCCGCGTGATGCTCGACGCGTTCGAGGAGTACGGTCCGTCGCTGGTCGAGACCCCGCCGTCGGCGGTGGGGCACCGCGTCGTCCAGGGCGGCGCCCGCTTCTTCCGCCCGACGCTGATCGACGATCTGGTCGAGATCAACATCGACGAGCTGTCGGTGCTCGCGCCGCTGCACAACCCCGGCGCGCTGCAGGGCATCCGCGCAGCCCGTGCGGCCTTCCCCGCGCTGCCGCACATCGCGGTGTTCGACACGGCGTTCCACCAGACCCTCCCGCCGGCGGCGTACACCTATGCGATCGACCAGACGATCGCGCGCAAGCACCGCATCCGCCGCTACGGCTTCCACGGCACCAGTCACAAGTTCGTCAGCGAGGCCGCCGCGGCGTATGTGGAGCGGCCTCTGCGAGAGCTCAAGCAGCTCGTGCTGCACCTGGGCAACGGCGCCTCGATCACGGCGATCGACGGTGGGCACTCCGTCGACACCTCCATGGGACTCACGCCGCTGGAGGGCCTCGTCATGGGGACCCGCTCCGGCGACCTCGATCCGTCGGTGCTGCTCGTGCTGGCGCGCCGCGAGGAGATGAGCCCGGGCGAACTGGACGAGTTCCTCAACAAGCGCAGCGGCATGGTGGGCCTCGCCGGCGTGTCCGACATGCGCGACATCGAGGACCGCCGTGCCGAGGGCGCGGGGGCGGCGATGCTCGCCTTCGACGTCTACATCCACCGGCTGCGAGCCTACATCGGCGCTTACATCGCCCAGCTCGGCGGCGTGGATGTCATCTCGTTCACCGCCGGGGTGGGGGAGAACTCGCCGCTCGTGCGCGCGGAGGCGATGGCGACCCTGGGCTTCCTCGGCATCCGTCTCGATCCGGAGCGCAACGAGGCGCGCGAGCGCGGCATCCGCACCATCTCCGCCGACGACTCCTCGGTCACCGTCCTCGTGGTCCCCACGAACGAAGAGCTGGAGATCGCCCGGCAGACGCTCGCCGTCGTCGCATCGTGACGCGCGGGTCACACCCGGGCCACTACGCTGAACCCGTGACAGCCGAGCTTCCCGAGCTTCCCGACCTGCGCGCACTCGACGGCGTGCTCTTCGACCTGGACGGCGTGCTGACGCCGACGGCCGACGTGCACATGCACGCGTGGCAGTCGATGTTCACCGAGCTGTTCAGCTCGTGGGGGATCGAGCCGCCGTACACGGAGGACGACTACTTCCGCTACCTCGACGGAAAGCAGCGCTACGATGGCGTCGCGAGCCTCCTGCGCTCCCGTGACGTCGAGGTGCCGTGGGGCGACCCCTCCGATCCGATCACCGCCGACACGGTCTGCGGCATCGGCAACCGCAAGAACGAGGTGTTCGCCCGCGTGCTGCGCACCGACGGCATCGCCCCGTATCCGGGCTCTCTCGCGCTGATCGAGCAGCTCCACGCCGCCGGCACCCCGATCGGTGTGGTGTCGAGCTCGAAGAACGCCGAAGAGGTGCTGACGATCGCAGGGATCCGCGACTTCTTCCCGGTCGTCGTCGACGGGGTGGTCTCGGCGCGCGAGGGGCTGCGCTCCAAGCCCGCCCCCGACATGTTCGCGGCCGGTGCCCGCATGCTCGGCGTCGATCCCGCCCGCAGCGCGGCGGTCGAAGACGCCCACTCCGGCGTCGCGTCGGCGGCGGCCGCCGGCTTCGGCCTCGTCGTGGGCGTCGACCGCGGCGCCGGGGCGCAGGCCCTCCTCGATCTCGGCGCGACGCTCGTCGTCGACGATCTCTCGGCTTTCGTCACCCGATGACCGGCCCTTCCGACGAAAGGATGGACAGGATGGATCGCGACCGTTTTCCGATCGACCCGTGGCGCCTCGTGGAGACGCGCTTCTCCCTCGAGGACGTGGGGGTCACCGAGACGCTGTTCGCGCTCGGCAATGGCTATCTGGGCCTGCGCGGCAATCAGCCCGAGGGACGGCACGCGCACGAGCACGGCACGTTCATCAACGGCTTCCACGAGATCTTCCCGATCCGTCACGCGGAGCAGGCGTACGGTTTCGCCGAGGTCGGGCAGACGATCATCAACGCTCCGGACGCCAAGGTCATGCGCGTCTATGTCGACGATGAGCCCCTGTCGTTCGACGTCGCCGACGTCCGCGAGTACGAGCGCGCGTTGGACATGCGCGCGGGCACGCTCACGCGTCACATCCGGTGGATGACGCCGAGCGGCAAGGACGTCGTGATCGACTTCGAGCGGATGGTCTCCTTCGAGGAGCGTCATCTCGCGGTCATGCGCGTCACCGTGACGGTGCTCAACAGCGACGCCCCGGTGACGGTGAGCTGCCAGATCGTCAACCGTCAGGACGGGCAAGACGTCTACGGCGGCTCGGCGCCCGGGGGCGCTGCGAAGAAGGGCTTCGACCCGCGCAAGGCGGAGAAGATCGAAGATCGCGTCCTGCACCCCGAGGAGTACTGGCAGGACGGCGACCGCGTCGCGCTGTCGTACCGGGTGAACGCGTCGGGGATGACGATGGCGGTCGTCGCCGACCACGTCGTCGACACCGAGAACGAGTACTCGTCCCGCACGCTCATCGAACCCGACATCGCGAAGAACGTGTATCGCGTGCAGGCGAAGGCGGGCGTGCCGGTGACGGTCACGAAGCTCGTCAGCTACCACACGTCGCGCGGCGTCCCCGCGCGCGAGCTCGTCGATCGGGGTCGCCGCGCGCTCGATCGCGTGGGTGCCGAGGGCGTCTCTCGGCAGTTCGAGCGCCAGCGGGCCTGGATGGACGCGTTCTGGGACCGTTCCGACGTCGCCATCGGCGGTCACGACGACCTGCAGCAGGCGACACGCTGGTGCCTGTTCCAGCTCGCGCAGGCAGCGGCCCGCGCCGACGGTCAGGGCGTTCCCGCCAAGGGCGTGTCGGGCTCGGGGTACAGCGGTCACTACTTCTGGGACACCGAGATCTACGTGCTCCCGTTCCTCATGTACACGACCCCGCTCTGGGCTCGCAACGCGCTGAGGATGCGCTACCTCATGCTGCCGGCCGCGCGTCGTCGGGCCGCTCAGCTCAACGAGGCGGGGGCCCTCTTCCCGTGGCGCACGATCAGCGGTGAAGAGGCGTCGGCCTACTACGCCGCCGGTACCGCGCAGTACCACATCAACGCCGACGTCAGCTTCGCGCTCGCCAAGTACGTGCGTGCCACGGGCGACGACGAGTTCCTGTACCGCGAGGGCGTGGACATCGCCGTCGAGACGGCGCGGCTCTGGGCCACGCTCGGGTTCTGGCGCTTCACCGAGGACGGCCAGCCCGAGGTGTTCCACATCCACGGCGTCACCGGTCCCGACGAGTACACGACGGTCGTCAACGACAACCTGTTCACGAACGTGATGGCGCGCTTCAACCTGCGTTTCGCGGCGCGTATCGTGCGTGAGATGGCGCAGGATGCGCCGGAGCACTACGCGCAGATGGTGGAGCGGCTCTCGTTCGACCCGGCGGAGGCCGACGCGTGGGAGGCCGCCGCGGAAGCGATGCACATCCCGTACAGCGAGGGCCTCGGCATCCATCCTCAGGACGAGGTGTTCCTCGAGCGTGAGGTGTGGGATCTGGAGAACACGCCGCCGGAGCAGCGCCCGCTCCTGCTGCACTTCCATCCGCTGGTGATCTACCGCTATCAAGTGCTCAAGCAGGCCGATGTCGTGCTGGCGCTGTACCTGCAGGGCAATCACTTCACCGACGAGGAGAAGCTGGCCGATTTCGAGTACTACGACCCGCTGACGACGGGAGATTCGACGCTGTCGGCGGTCGTCCAGGCGATCCTTGCGGCCGAGGTCGGGTACCAGGATCTGGCTCTGGAGTACTTCTCGCAGTCGATCTTCGTCGACCTCGGCGACCTGCACCACAACGCGTCCGACGGGGTGCACGTGGCCTCTGCCGGCGGTGTCTGGACCGCGCTGGTCGCCGGCTTCGGCGGCATGCGGGATCACTACGGCGAGCTGAGCTTCGATCCGCGCCTGCCCAAGGCCTGGCCGTCACTGTCGTTCACCCTGCACTGGCAGGGCACGCCGCTGAAGATCGAGATCACCGCGGAGCAGCTGCGCGTGGATGCCGGTGCCGGCGAGCCGGTCTCCTTCTCGGTGCGCGGCGAGACGTTCGTCGTCGGAGCGGAGTCGACGCTGACGGTGCCGCTGCGCGGTCAGGGGCCGGAGCTGTCGGGTCGTCCCAGGATCAGCGACATCGGCGACGCCCTGCGCGAGGACGGCACGTTGCTATCGGCTTCCGTGCCGACGATGACGACCTCGATTCCGGTGATCACCGGCAGCATCCCGATCGTCGGGGCGATGCCGGGCGACGACGGGAACCTCGGTATCGACTCCTGAGTCCCGTCACGCCGTCGCGGAGGCGACGGTGCGCGACACCGATGGGCCCGCACCAGGGCTGCGGTGCGCATCCGTCTCGGCCGCGATGGCGCGCACCGCGTCGCGCCCGGCGCGGTTGGCCCCGACGGTCGACTGGGAGGGGCCGTAGCCGATGAGAAACAGTCGCGGGTCGTCGATCGCGCGGCCGTTCGCCACGCGGATGCCGCCGGCGCTGGTCCGCAGCCCGAGCGGGGCGAGGTGGGCGATGTCGGCCCGGAAGCCCGTGGCCCACAGGATGACGTCGGCCGGCTCGAACGTGCCGTCCGGCATCCGTACGCCGTGCTCCTCGATGCGCGCGAACATCGGATGCCGCACGAGGACGCCGCGCTCGTCGGCGCCGCGGGCCCACGGCGTCCAGTGCTGTCCGGTCACCGAGATGACGCTCCCGGGCGGCTCGCCGCGCCGCACGCGCTCCTCCACGCCGGCGATCGCCGCCACACGGGCCGCGGTGTCGAACTCCGCGGCATCCCACCGCACCTCGCGCCGCGTCACCCAGAAGGTGTCGGCGACGCGCGAGATCTCCTCCAGCAGCTGCACGGCGGAGATGCCCGCGCCGACGATGACGACCCGGCGACCGGCGAACTCCTCGGCCGACACGTAGTCGTGGACGTGCAGCTGGCGTCCGGCGAAGTCCTCCTGGCCGGGGTAGTGGGGCCAGAACGGGCGTCGCCACGTGCCGGTCGCGTTGATGACGTACCGCGCGAACCATACGCCTCGGTCGGTCTCGATGCGCAGGAGACCGTTCGGGTCGTCGTCGACACGGCGAACCGCGCGCACGATCACCGGACGGTGCACGCGCAGATCGAAGCGACGCTCGTAGTCCGCGAAGTACGCGGGCAGCACGTCCGCGCTCGGCGCCGTCGGATCGGCGGGCGGCACGGGTGCGCCCGGAAGCTCGTAGATGCCGTTGACCGTTCCCATGCGCAGTGACCGCCAGCGATGCTGCCACGCCCCGCCGGGGGCGGCGTCGGCGTCGAGCACCGCGAAGGTGCGGGCGTCGCCGTCGCCGGGCGCGGGGACGAAGCCGCGGCGACGCAGATGGTAAGCGGCCGACAGGCCCGCCTGGCCGGCACCGATGACGATGACGTCCACCGTCGCGGTGGGGACGTCGATGCTCATGTCCTCTTCAACGCCCCGCACCCGGCGATGTTCCCGACCTGGATGTCGGGAGCACACCGTAGTCTGTTCTGGTGACCACCGCCCTGTACCGCCGCTACCGACCGGAAACGTTCGGCGAGATGATCGGGCAGGCGCAGGTCACCGAACCGCTCATGACGGCGCTGCGCAGCGACCGCGTCGGCCACGCCTACCTCTTCAGCGGTCCGCGCGGCTGCGGCAAGACGACGTCGGCCCGCATCCTCGCGCGCTGCTTGAACTGCGCGGCCGGCCCGACCGACACGCCCTGTGGTGTCTGCGACAGCTGTGTCGAGCTCAGCCGCGGCGGCGGAGGTTCACTCGATGTGGTCGAGATCGACGCGGCATCACACAACGGTGTCGACGACGCCCGCGATCTGCGCGAGCGCGCGATCTTCGCACCCGCGCGCGACCGCTTCAAGATCTTCATCCTCGACGAGGCGCACATGGTGACCGCGCAGGGCTTCAACGCCCTGCTCAAGCTCGTCGAGGAGCCGCCGGAGCACGTCAAGTTCATCTTCGCCACCACCGAGCCCGAGAAGGTCATCGGCACGATCCGCTCGCGCACCCACCACTATCCCTTCCGCCTGGTCGCACCCGCGGCGATGCTCGAGTACGTCGAACAGCTCTGCGTCCAGGAAGGGGTGCAGACCGAAGCCGGCGTGCTTCCGCTGGTGGTGCGGGCCGGCGGCGGCTCGCCACGCGACACCCTGTCGCTGCTCGATCAGCTCATCGCCGGCTCCGACCCCGTGGACGGCGAGAACGGGGCGACGGTGCGGTACGAGCGCGCCGTCGCGCTGCTGGGGTACACCCACGGCGCGCTGCTCGACGAGGTCGTCACCGCATTCGCTGCGCACGACGCGGCCGCCGCCTTCGCTGCCATCGATCGGGTCGTGCAGACCGGGCAGGATCCGCGCCGGTTCGTCGACGATCTTCTCGAACGGCTGCGCGACCTCATCATCGTGGCTGCCACGGGAGAGGGTGCCGGGGCGGTGCTGCGCGGCATCCCCGCCGACGAGCTCGAGCGGATGGGCCGTCAGGCCTCTGCCTTCGGCACCGATCGTCTCTCGCGCATCGCCGATCTCGTCGTCGGTGCCCTCGATGACATGAGCGGGGCGACGTCTCCGCGCCTGCAGCTCGAGCTGCTCGTGGCACGGGTGCTGGCCCACACCGCCGATGCCGCCGCCGTGCCTGCCGCGACGCCCGCTGCGCCTCCCGCGACGCCCGCCGCGCCTCCCGCGGTGTCGGGCGCCCCCGAGGCGCCGGTGGTTCCGGTCGTTGAGCGAGCGAGCGCACCGAGCGAGTCGAAACGCCCCGAGCCCGAGCCCTCGCCCGCCCCGGTCGCGCCGAGCGGCCCGGTCACCCTCGCGCAGGTGCGCGATGCGTGGCCGGAGATCCTCCAGCGCCTCGAGCCCGTGAGCCGATCGTCGTGGATGATCGCCGTCGACGCCACCCCGGTCGCGTTCGCCGACGACGTGCTGACGCTGAGCTTCCGCACCCAGGCGGATGTCGCCGCGTTCAAGAAGCTCGCGGCGGGCAAGGGCCCCAGCGAAGACCTGCGCGGTGCGATCCGCGAGGTTCTCGGCATCCGCGTGAAGTACGTGGCGCGGTTCGACGCCGATGCGACCGCCGAGCCGCCCGCCTCGGGTTCTCCGACTCCACCGGCCGACGGGCCTCGCGCCGACGGCGGCTCCTCTGGAGCGACCCGTTCCGACGGCGGTGAGCGGCCTCGATCGACGCCGACCATCGCATCGTCCGCTGCCGCGCCGGTAACGGAGTGGGCAGTGGCACGGATTCCGAGTGACCCCGCGCCACAGGCTTCGGCGCCGAGCGAGCCCGCGGGGGGTGCGACGGCGGCGTCCGCTCTCGCCACCGTTGCTCCTGCCGCGGTCGGGCTGGCAGTCGACGAAGAGCCCGAGGACGCCACCGCCGAGACGGTGCGTACATTGACGATCCCGCGGGACGGCACCGTGCTGCCCGCGACGACGGAGTACGCGCACACCGACGACGACGCCCCCGACGAGGACGAGTTCCCGCCGCCGCTCGACGACGCCCCGCTGCCGGCCCGCGCGCCGGTCGCCGTCGAACGCCCCGCCCCGCCCCGCGCACTCCGTTCCGGCGGCATCGAACGCGTCGGTGAGGCGGTCGTCCGCCAAGTGCTGGGGGCGACGTTCGTGCGCGAAGAGCCGTACACACCGCCGACGAGGTTCAGCTAAGCCATGTACGACGGCATCGTCCAAGACCTCATCGACGAGTTCGGCCGCCTTCCCGGCATCGGGCCGAAGTCGGCGCAGCGGATCGCGTTCCATATCCTTCAGACTCCGACGTTCGACGTCGCGCGTCTGTCGCACCTGCTCGGTGAGCTTCGCGAACGCGTGCGCTTCTGCGAGATCTGCGGCAACGTGAGTGAGCAGGAACGCTGTGCGATCTGCCGCGATCCCCGTCGTGATCAGACCTTCATCTGCGTGGTCGAGGATGCGAAGGACGTTTCGGCCATCGAGCGCACGCGCGAGTTCCGTGGGCTCTACCACGTGCTCGGCGGCGCCATCAGCCCGATCGCCGGCATCGGACCCGACGACCTGCGCATCACACAGTTGATGCAGCGCCTCGCCGACGGCACGGTGCAGGAGGTCATCCTCGCGACGAACCCGAACCTCGAAGGAGAGGCCACCGCGACCTACCTCAGCCGGCTCCTGCACACCCTCGAGATCCGCGTGACCCGGTTGGCGTCCGGTCTTCCGGTGGGCGGCGACCTCGAGTACGCCGACGAGGTCACCCTCGGGCGCGCCTTCGAGGGGCGCCGGGCCGTCTGATGGCGTCGGCCGTCTCCGGTCGTGCCTGGGCGCTGTACGCGCTGATGGCGGTGCTATGGGGCATCCCGTACCTGTTCATCAAAGAGGCGGTCGACTCGCTGACACCAGCCGCCGTCGTCGCGGGCCGCACCCTTCTCGGCGCGGCGGTGCTGCTGCCCATCGCGCTGCGACGCCGAGCCCTTCGGCCGGCGCTGGCGCTCTGGCCGTGGGTGCTGGCCTTCGGGGCCATCGAAATGGCCGGGCCTTTCCTCTTGCTGGGGCACGCGGAGCAGACGCTGCCGTCCGGGCTCACTGGTCTGCTGGTGGCGACGGTGCCGCTGTTCGCCACCGGGATCGCCCTCGTGCGCGGCGACCGGTCCGCTCTGAGTCCGGCCCGCGCCGTCGGACTCGTCGTCGGCTTCGCCGGCCTGGTGGTCATCGTCGCCGGCCCCGGACTCGCCGTCGCCGAGCCGGCGCAGGCGCTGGGGGCCATCGCCCAGGTCCTGCTCGTCGCCCTGCTCTACGCGATCGCGCCGTTCATCATCGCCACCAAGCTCGCTCACGTCCCCTCGCTCGGCACCATCACCCTGTCCCTGCTCGCGGTCGGCCTCGCCTACCTGCCGTTCGCGCTGCTGACCCAGCACGAGCTTCCCACCGTCCGCAGCGGGCTGTCGCTCGTCGCCCTCGGCATCCTGTGCACCGCGCTGGCCTTCCTGGGCTTCTTCGCGCTCATCGGCGAGGTCGGTCCCGTGCGTGCGCCGCTGTTCACGTACGTCAACCCGGTCGTCGCGATCCTGCTGGGCGTGCTCCTGCTCGGCGAGCCGTTGTCGCCGGGGCTGCTGCTCGGCTTTCCGCTCGTGCTCATCGGCTGCTGGTTCGCCGCGACGGGAGGTCGGGTGCGTCTGCGACGTCAGGCGCCGCCGTACGCGCCCTAGGGTCGCGAACGTCTCCGGCTCGACGCGCTACCCCTCGTCCGCTGGATCGACGCCCGGCGTTCACCGGTTCGTCCGGTCGCTGTCGCCTCGGACCGCCACTCTTCCCTCGCGGCCGTGTGCACGACCTCCGGTGTCGCGAAAGGGAGAATCATGTCCGCGCGTCTTCTCTACGCGCATTTTCCCGCGGCTTCGCACAGGAGCGCCCTCGAGTGGATGCGCGTCGTCGCCGAGATCGCATCCGGGCATCCGGGCGTCGGGCCCTTCGCGAGTGGTCAGGAGCCGTTGCCGGCCCTCGAGCCCGCCGTCGCATGGCGTTTGGTGAGCGAGAACCGGCGCGAGATCGCACGGGGATGCCGTGTGTTCACCGATGAGGGGGCGGCCCGCATCGATCTGGCGCAGCTGTTGCGCGCGGCATCGACGTTCGAGATCCACACCAGTCCGGCGCCCCGTTTGCGCAGCACGGGGTGGTTCGTCAGCGCGCGCGGATCGCTCGTGATGATGGGCGCTCGTCGCTACGAGAAGCGCTCGGCCGCCGAGAGTGCTGCGGCTCTCGCGGTGCGCCTCATGCAGGAACTGGCCGCCACCGCGTCGCGCGGCACCGACCTCGGGCGCGGCCGGCCGGCACCGGTGGACCCGCTGATCCTGCAATGAGCGACGGCCTCATCGCCGAACGGTTCCGCCTTCGGAAGCTCCGGGGAAGCGGCGGCACGGCCGCCGTCTTCGAAGCCGATGACACACGGCACGGGCGCCGCGTGGCCGTGAAGCTGCTGCATCCGCATCTGGCCGTCGGACCGGTCGCCTGGGAGGCGTTCTTCGAAGAGGTGCGGGCTGCGCAGGCGATCGCGCATCCGAACATCGCCGAGGTCTACGACGCGGGTCTCGCGCCGGGTGATCCACCCGTTGCATGGATCGCGATGGAGCTCGTCGAGGGTGTCACTCTCGCCGACCACGTACGAGAGCGCGGGCCGTTGACCATCGCGGATGCCGTAGCCGTCTTCGCCGCCGTCCTCGACGCGACCGGCGCCGCGCACGCCGGTGGCGTCGTCCACCGCGACATCACGCCGTCGAACATCATGCTCACCTCCAGCGCGAGCGCCGACGCGGACGGCACGGTGAGCGGCATCCGGCTCCTCGACTTCGGTCTGGCCGATGTGCCGGGGCGCACGACGCGCGGCGCGGACCCGCTGCTGAGTGGTGCGGCATCCGAAGCGTCGAACGCGGGCGTCGTTGCCAGCGTTCCCTATGCCTCGCCGGAACAGCTCTTGGGTGAGGCGGTCGGAGAAGCGAGCGACATCTACCAGATCGGTGCCACGCTCTTCTTCGCGCTGACGGGACGTTCGCCCTTCGAGGGCGAGACTGCGGCGGTCGTCCGCGCGCACCTGTCGGCGCCCCCACCGGTGCCGTCGGCGCGTCGTCGCGGCATCCCGCCGGCGCTCGACCGTCTCGTCACGACCGCCATGCTGAAGCGTCAGCAGGATCGATACACCGATGCCGCCGCGATGCGCGCCGCTCTCGACGCTGTCATCGACGTGGGGCCGGGCGAGGCGAGGACCACATCGCCCACGGTGGCGACACGTGTGTACCGCACGCGGCTGCCGGGCGGCGATGTCCCCACCGGCGGCAGCGGGCTGCCCCTCGCCGCCACACCGGGGCCCTCACCCGCACCCTTCTCGCACACGCGCGAGGCGTGGAGGGCACCTCTCATCGCCGCCGGACTCATCGCCGCCGTGACTGCCGCTGCCGGCTGGTCGGCGATGGCCGCCTCGACGCCGGAGAACCCGATCGCGACAGCGGGCGCCGCCGTGACGGGGACGGCGACGTCGGCCCCGAGCGCATCACCGGCCGACACTGCGGCGGTGAGCGCGCGCCGCGCGGTCCCGGACGTCCGAGGACTCACGGTCGACGAGGCGGTGAGCACGGTGGAGCGGGCGGGATTGACGGTCGGTGACATCGGCCGCGACGACGGACCCGCCGTGCGCGACACCGTGCTCGCCTCGGTGCCCGCCGCCGGCGACGAGGTCCGTGCGGGCGCCGTGATCGCGCTGCGCGCGGCGTCAGGCCTCAATACTGTTCCCGTCGTGACGGGGATGGTGCCGGCGGAGGCGCAGGGCGCCCTGACTACCGCCGGCTTCTCCTCTCGTGTGGCCGTCGGCGGCTTGGGTGTCCCCGGTGTCGTCGCCGAGACCGCACCGGGGTCGGGGCAGGTCGCAGCGGTGGGCTCGGTCGTGGTGCTGCGGATTCCCCCCGAGGCGTCCGCGACGCCGAGCGCGTCGGCGAGCCCGACACTGACGCCCCCGCCGTCGTCGACCCCGACGGACATGCCCCCGGCGACGGAGCCTCCCCGACCATGACGGACACCTCTCGCACGCACAGCGGTCATGCGTGCGACACGATTGCAGCGGTCGTCGTTCACCCTCCCGCGTCATCCTGGCTCCGCGAAGCCCCTCCCGAGGGCTCCGCCGCGCGCGTTGCGGAACGACCAGCGTCGCTCGGCCTCGAGATCCGCCCACCCGTTCCGCACGCCAGGGAGGCGCCATGACCACTGACTCCGTGACGGAGGTCATCCCGGCATCCCCGACCCCTCGGCCGCGGTCGCTGGTCTCGCGTCCCGTACAGGCGGACCGGGTCTTCCGCGCCGTCTGCTACGCCGCCGGAGGCATCACCGTGGCGATCATGCTCGCCGTCGGGGTGTTCCTCTCCGGCCGTGCCGGCGAGGCACTCGCCCGCTCGGGGCCGGCATTCCTGTGGACCCAGGCGTGGTCGCCGGAGGGCGGAGACGGCCAGTTCGGCATCGCCGCCGTGCTCTTCGGCACCGTCACGATCGCGTTCATCGCTCTGTCGATCGCGCTGCCGCTGTCGCTGGCCACGGCGCTGCTGATCAGCGAAGTGGTGCCCGGGCGCATCAGATCCACGCTCATCTCCCTTGTGGATCTGATGGCTGCCGTGCCCAGTGTCGTGTTCGGTCTGTGGGGTGTGTTCTTCCTGCAGGCGAATGTCATTCCGGTCTCGCAGTGGATCTCCACCTACTTCGCGTGGATTCCCCTCTTCGCCGTCACCGACCCTTCGGGCGCCCGCGTGACGGATGCCGGCGCCTTCACGTCCTCGGCCTTCATCGCCGGCATCGTCGTCTCGCTCATGATCGTCCCGACGCAGACCTCCGTCATGCGCGAGGCCTTCTCGCAAGCGCCGCTGGGTGAGCGGGAGGGTGCGTTGGCCCTGGGATCGACGCGATGGGGGATGATCCGCACGGTCGTGCTGCCGTTCGGACGCGGCGGCATCATCGGCGGCACCATGCTCGCGCTCGGACGGGCGCTGGGGGAGACCATCGCCGTCGTCATGATCATCTCGCCCATCTTCACCATCAACTGGCAGGTGTTGAAGACGGGAACCAACTCCGTGTCGGCGCTGATCGCCCTTCGCTACGGCGAGGCCAGCCAATTCGGTCTGTCCGCGCTCATGGCCGCAGGCCTCGTGCTGTTCATCATCACACTGATCGTCAACTTCACGGCATCCACCATCGTCGCCCGCAGCCGCTCGGGCGCGGAGAGCAACTGATGACGATCGTCGACACAGCGCCGCGGACCCCGTCCGCGCAGGAACAGGCGCCCGCCGCGCGCACGGAGATCCCCGTCCGACGTGAGGCGGTGGGCGAGCGCCGCGACCTGCGCAGCGTGCCGCTCGACGACGCGTTCAACGTGGTCGGCGCGGTCGCGGCGGGCATCGCGGTGGCGACGCTGCTGTTCGGCTGGCTGACGCCGATGACCGGGTTCATCGGGTGGCTGGTCATCTCCTTCATCGCGTTCCTCGGCATCTACGCGGTGCTCTCGTCGCTGCGTGCCGACCGGCTCACCGTCAGCGAGCGGATCATGACGGCCCTCTTCTACTCGGCCGGGGCGATCCTGCTCGGCGCCCTCGTGTTCGTGCTCGGGTACACGGTGGTCCGCGGTGTTCCGGCACTGATCAACCCGAACTTCTTCGTCGAGACGATGAAGCTCGCCGGTCCGCTCGAACCGCTCAGCGTCGGGGGTATCGCACACGCGATCGTCGGCACGTTGATCCAGATCTCGATCGCCCTCGTCATCACGATTCCTCTCGGGATCACGACGGCCGTGTTCCTCAACGAGGTCGGTGGACGCTTCGCGAGGTTCGTGCGGACGATCTCCGACGCCATGACCGCGCTGCCGTCCATCGTCGCCGGCCTGTTCATCTACGCCGCGATCGTCACTCTCGTCACCCATCAGCGGTCCGGGTTCGCGGCGGCGCTCGCGATCAGCGTCATGATGCTGCCGATCATCATCCGCGCCTCCGACGTCGTCCTCCGCCTCGTGCCGAACAATCTGCGGGAGGCGTCGTACGCCCTCGGCACGACGCGGTGGCGGACGGTCTGGCACGTCGTGCTCCCGACCTCGCGCTCGGGACTGGTCACCGCGGTCATTCTCGGCACCGCGCGGGGTATCGGCGAGACCTCGCCCGTGCTGTTGACCTCGGGCGTGACCGCGGAGATGAACCTCAACCCGTTCAGCGGGCCGATGATCTCGCTGCCCCTGCAGGTGTTCGACTTCGTCAAGTCGCCCGAGCCGAACATGGTCGCCCGCGGCTTCGGTGCGGCCGCGACCCTCGTGCTGCTCGTGCTCGCCCTGTTCTTGATCGCACGCCTCATCGGCGGGCGGGGTCCCGGGCAGCTGAGCGACCGGCAGCGTCGGGCTGTCGCGGGTGCTTCTGCCCGCGACCTCCGACGCATCGAGGATGCCGGTGCGCGCCGCGTGCGTGCGCTGCCCTCGGCATCCCCATCGACAGAGCCCACCCATCCGATCGAGGAGAACCCGTCGTGACCGCGCGAGCCCGCTGGTACCGTTTCGCCGCCGCGACCGTCGTCGCCGCGCTGATCGCGCTGATCCCGCTGCCCGCGCAGGCGGCCGAGTCGTATGTGCCCATCTCCGGCTCCGGATCGACGTGGTCGCAGAACGCGCTGGATCAGTGGCGCAAGAACGTCGCCGGCAACTACGGCATGACGGTCAACTATTCCGGCACGGGCTCGTCGGCCGGTCGGCAGGACTTCATCAACCAGACCGTCGACTTCGCGATCAGCGAGATCCCGTTCCAAGCGCGCCCGGAGGACGGATCGGCGCCCGAGGTTCCGGCCACGACCTACTCCTACATGCCGATCGTCGCGGGTGGAACCTCGCTGATGTACAACCTCAAGATCGCGGGCAAGCAGGTGACGAACCTGCGCCTGTCGGGCGAGGTCATCGCGAAGATCTTCACCGGCGCGATCACCAACTGGAATGATCCCGCCATCCAGGCCGACAACCCTGCGCTGGCCATGCCAGACAAGTCGATCACGCCGGTCGTGCGTTCGGACGGGTCGGGCACGAGCGCCCAGTTCACGCTGTGGATGTCGTCGCAGTTCCCGAGCATCTGGACGCGCGGCATGACCTCGCAGTTCCCGTCGCTGAGCGGGGCGTTCAAGGCGCAGAGCGGATCGCTCGGCGTGGCCGGATATGTCAGCCAGAACTACGGCGAAGGCGCGATCACCTACGTCGAGTACTCCTACGCCCTGAAGTCGGGCTTCCCGGTCGCCAAAGTCCTGAACAAGGCGGGGTACTACGTCGAGCCGACCTACCAGTCGGTCGCGGTCGCGCTCATGGGAGCGGCGATCAACTCCGATCTCACACAGAATCTCGACGGTGTCTACAACAACGCCGACGCGCGCACCTACCCGATGTCGAGCTACTCGTACATGATCGTTCCCACCCAGCCGACGAAGGTCTTCACCGCGGAGAAGGGGAAGACGCTGAGCAAGTTCGCGGACTACATGATCTGCGAAGGGCAGCAGCAGGCGTCCGCGCTGGGGTACTCGCCCCTGCCGATGAACCTCGTGCAGGCGGCATCCGACGTCATCAAGACCATCCCCGGAACCGTGGGCGGCGTCGACTTCAACAGCTGCAACAACCCGACCTTCAAGCCTGGCGACTCACCGTCGAACAACCAGCTCGCCGCCACGGCCCCGATGCCGGCCGACTGCGACAAGCAGGGAACGACGCAGTGCGCCACCGGCACGGGGGGAGCGACCGTCGACACGCCCGTGACGGGTACCGGCGGATCGGGGCAGGCGACGAGCGGCTCCGGGGTGGCCGACGCCGCCGCTCCGGCGGCCGCCGCTGGCGCTGCGGCGAGCGGGGCCGACCCGGTGTACGACGCGAACGGCAACCTCGTTTCCGGCTCGACGGGGGGAGGTGCGAAGGCGGTGTCTTCGCCGTTCACCCTTGCCGCCGGTGGCTGGGGAGTGCCGCAGATCACGATGCTCGCTGCCGCCGCCCTGCTTCTCGCCGCGATCGTTCTGCCCCCGCTCCTGTCGCGCCGCCTTCGCGGGCCCAAGCGGTAACACCGCCTCTCTCCTCGAAGCGCACTCGCCTCGCCGGGAGTGCGCTGCACTGCGCTGGAATTTTTCGGCCGCTGATCTAGGAATTAGAGAGTTCTCATGTTGAGTACGAGTCGGAGCAGGCTCGTTCCCAGTGGATTCATCTGATGTCCACAACCCGCCCATACCTTGATCACATCCGGCGCAGGTCGCCGCGAATCCCTGGAGAAAACGTGAACGTGTTGCCGCGTGCCCGACGCCGCACGTGGGTCGCATCCGGTCTTACCGGCGTGCTCACCGCGGGTGTCGTCTTCGCCCTCGTGGTCGGACCGAGCGTCGTCATCGCAGCGCCGGCGCGCGCCGCCGACGTCGCCTCCAGCGCGGTCACCGTCACGGCGAAGGACCAGGATCCGGCCGGATACCAGGACGCCCCGTTTCCGGACCTCGCCGTGACCGTCTCACAGACGAAGATCCTGCGTCAGCAGGGCGTGTCGGTCAGCTGGACGGGCGCCACCGGGCACGCGTCGCTGCCCTTCACTTCCTCGAACGGCGGCAGGTGGTTCCTGCAGATCTTCCAGTGCTGGGGCGACGATCCCACCGACCCGCAGCGACCCGACCGCACGACGTGTCAGTACGGCGGCACGGCCAAGTACGGCGCCACCCGCGACGCCACGCGGCGGTACGAGTACGACGCGATCCCCGAGAAGGACAAGCAATACTCGGTCCCGCGCGTCAGCTCCTTCGAAGGCGCGTACACGTCGATCCCCTTCGTTTCGCGCAAGGGCACGGTCGTGAGCTCGATCACGACGGCCGCGGACGGCACCAAGAGCCGCGACCTTTCGGTCGACGTCAACAACAACACGCAGTTCGACGCCAACACGACCAACGAGATCCGATGGGCGGGCTCCGGCGCCGACGGCACCGGGTCGCTCTCCTTCGAGATGCAGACGACCATGCAGTCGCCGGCTCTCGGGTGCGGGGACCCCGTGACGGTCGATGGATCCGTGGAGGGCGCCTCCTGCTGGTTGGTGATCCTGCCCCGGCCCAACGCCGACAACGGCTCGTCGACGATCAACCAGTCGGGCCTGTTCTGGGACAGCTGGAAGCACGCGCTGGCGGTCCGCATCGGTTTCGAACCGGTCGGCGCGAGGTGCACCGTCGGCGCACCCGAGCGTCAGCTCGCCGGCAGCGAGATCGCCGCGCTGGCAGTGCAGTCCTGGCAGCCGGCGCTCTGCGGCCGTTCCGGCGGAGCTGTCTACTCGCACCTCACGATCGCGGAATCGGATGCGCTGACGGCGGCATCCACGACCGAGGACGCACCTCTCGCCCTCACGTCGTACCCCGCTTCGGACAACGCGACCACGCTGACCTACGCGCCGATCGCGCTCTCCGGCCTGGCGGTGACGTTCGCGATCGACCGCAACCCCGATCCCTTCGGCACCGTGCCGCCCGAGTATGCCGCGGCGGTGAACCTGCCCTTCACCGAGCTCAAGCTCACTCCCCGGCTCCTCGCGAAGCTCCTCACGAACTCGTACTGGGGCTCGCTGCCCCCCGAACTGGATCACTCGTACCTGGGGCCGAACAGCCCCGAGAACATCACGAAGGACAAGGACTTCCTCGCCATCAACGCCCCGGAGTGGGCGTACCAATCGCTCATCTCGCCGTCGCTGGCCGATACCCTCATGCCGCAGGGGCGATCGGACGCCGCGCGTGCGGTGTGGAGCTACATCATGGCCGACCCTGACGCGGCCGCATTCATGGCGGGCGCTCCCGACCCCTACGGCATGACCGTCAATCCGTGGTACGCGACCGACGCGGCCAAGAACAAGAGCGGCTCCGCCCTCGAGCTGCCCCGTGACGACTTCCCGAAGGCGGACCCCGCCGAGGTCGTTCCCCCGCAGCAGAGCCCGATCAACGTCGTCGCCTGGCGACCGTACGTGAACGACCTCGACAGCGCTGCATACCTCACCCTTCGAGGAGACGGTCAGGTTCTCGGGCCGTGGGACCCAACCTCCGCTCCGGCGAAGTACACCAAGACGGGCCGGTCGCTGCCTGGCTTCCAACGCGTTCTCGGGATCAGCGACGCTCCGGCCTCCGAGCGCTACGAGGTGCGCGTGGCCTCGCTGCGCAACCCCGCGGGGGAGTATGTCACACCGACCAGTGGCGCGCTGCTGGCCGCGGCATCCGCCATGAGCCCCGCGGCCGGCGTGAGCGGGGTCGCCGGCCTCGATCTGGGCTCCGCGGCGGCGCGGGCGTCGAAGGACGCGTACCCGCTGGCGCTGCCCGTGTACGCGGCCGCCGACCCGGCGCTGCTCAGCGCTCCCCTGCGCGCGGACTACGCCGCCTTCATCCGGTACGCGGCCGGCGCGGGCCAGGCTTCCGGGGTCGCGCTCGGCCAGTTGCCGCCCGGGTACGCGTCGCTTCCGTCGTCGTGGGTGACGGCGGCCACCGCCGCGGCCGACGCGATCGAACGCGGTCCCGCGGCCCCGACAGCCGCTCCGACCCCGTCCGATGCAGCGCCGGCCTCGTCGGCCGGCGCACCGCGATCGGCGTCCTCGGCGGTGGCCGCTTCCGCATCCACGACCGTCCAGCCCGCCACGACGCCGGCCCTGGGCGTCCCGGCGAACGCCCTGGCCGGCGCAGTGACCCCTCGAGACCCGGAGACGGGCGCCATCGCCGTCGCCGTGCCGTCCAGCCTCGTCGCCGGTGCCCTCGGCACCGGCGCCGTTCCCCTCGTCTCCCGCCTTCGCCGGCGGGTTCCGTGAAGCGCGCTCGCGCGCTTCGTCCTGTTGCACCCATCGCAGTACCCGACAAGGAGAGACACAGAATGAACCTCAAGCGGATCGCGGCCTTCGGCGCCGCCTTCGGCCTCGCGATCGCCGGCTTCGGCGCCGCGGCGGCGGCCAACGCCGACCCGGTGAGCGACGGCTACGTCGTCGTCGGTTCCGACACCCTGCAGGATGCCGTGGGCGCTCTCGCCAATGGCTTCAAGAACGGCAGCAGCACCGTGCGCACGTCCGGTCTCGGCAAGTACGTCGCTTCGTACGATGCGTTCGCCCCCGGCATCGCGGGAGGCATCGGCACGATCCAGACGCGACCCGCCGGCCCCGTCTTCCCGCGCCCCTCGGGCTCGGGCAACGGCAAGAACGCGCTTATCGCGTCGTTCACCGGCAACTCGTGGAACATCTCCAGCACAGCGCTCTACGTCAACGCGGGCCTCGCCGGCACGTACAGCATCTCCGGTCAGATCGACGCATCCCGGTCCTCGAGCGAGGGCACGCCCAACGCGACGGGCACCTACAGCTACCTCCCCTTCGGTCAGGACGCCGTCGCCTACGCGCTCAAGGCGGGATCGGGCGTCTCCGCGGCGTCGATCACGGCGGCGTCGTCGCTGACCACCGCGCAGCTCAAGGCGATCTACGAAAGCGCGAGCAACACCCCGATCGCGGGGCAGAGCGACGTGATCGTCCCGCGCCTGCCGCAGAGCGGCTCGGGCACGCGCAACTTCTGGCTCTCCGCCATCGGCGTCACGACCGCGGGCGCGGCCGCCAACCCCACGGGCACCACGCTCCCGGAGAACAACGGCTCCGTGCTCACTCCTGGTGCCGGCGAGATCCAGATCATCCCCTTCTCCGCGGCGAGCTACATCGCACAGGCGAACGGCGCAGCGGCGGCGAACACGACCTCCGGCATCACGCTGGGAAGCCCGAACGGCGTCGCGCCGATCACCGGGACCGCGCCGAACCTCAGCGGCGTGAGCTCGTACTACAACAGTTCGTTCGGTCGCACGACCTACATCGTCGTGCCGTACGCGCGCATCACGAGCGGTCAGCCCGGTTACGACCCCGGCCTCGCCGCCGCGCTGAACCCGTCCTCCTCGACGAGCCTCACCTACTGGGGATCGTCCTCGCTGCCGTCGACCTCCAAGGCCGTGAAGATCAAGTTCGGCTTCCAGGAGCCGGCGAACTCGGCTTACCGCTCCAACTGACCGCCCCACGCAACCGCCAGAATTCGGAAGGAACCCCGTGAACAAGAAGTTCAAGCTCGGCGCCGCCGGGCTGGTGACGGCAGCTCTCGCCGCCCTCGCCATCGTCACGCCCGGAGCCGCGTATGCGGACAGCTCCGTTGCTCCCGTCGTCGGCTCCGGCACCGGTCAGACCGACGAAGCCCTCTACGTGCTCGACAACGAGACCGGTGAGCCGTTCGCCGCCGGCGCGTCCCTCTCGTACGGCCTCTCCATCGTCGGTGGCCCGTCGGCGACCGACCCGGTCGCGACGTTCTCCGCCCCGGCGGGCGGCGCGCAGTTCGCCTTCACGTTCATCTCGCCGCGTGGACAGGAACGCGACTACAACGCGTGGAACGCGATGTCCAACATCGGCTCCGGCACCGAGCAGTCGCTCGTGGCGATCGGACCGTCGGCTCAGGCCACCACCGGTACCGGCACACCCGCGGGCACCGCGGCGGTCGCCGCTGCGGGCGGCGACTACTCGCTCGGAGTCGCCTGGGTGTCGAACAACGTGGTGCTGAAGACCGCATTCACCTACATCTCGGTCGTCTCCGGCAACATCGCCACCACCACGTTCACGTTCGCTCAGCCGGCGGTCGCCCCGACCATCACGACCACCGCACTCAACGCTCTGACGACGGGCGCCGCGTTCACGCAGACCATCGCGGCGACGGGCACGACCCCGATCGCGTGGTCGGTCAAGTCGGGTTCGGGTTCGCTGCCGGCGGGCCTTACGCTCGACTCGGCGACGGGTACGATCTCGGGCACGCCCACGACGGCGGGCGCGTACAGCTTCACGCTGACCGCCTCCAACAATGGGGGCTCCGACGATCAGGCCTTCAGCGGAAGGGTCGCCGCTCCGGCGCCGACGTCTCCGATCGAGCCGACCACGGGCAACATCACGATCAGCGATCCCGCCAAGGGCGCGACGACGATCACGATCCCCGCGGGTGCAGCGAACGCCAGCAAGACGTTCGACGTGTGGGCGTGGTCCACTCCGACCAAGCTCGGCCAGGCGACGACGGATGCCAACGGCAACGCGACTGTCGACATCAGTGCGCTTCCGGCCGGTGCCCACAAGGTGGCGCTCGTCCTCCCCGGCGACGCGACTTACGCGGTGCAGGCGTGGGTGTCGTTCACGAAGCCCACCAACACGGGTGACACCCTCACTCAGGACGTTTCTCTGACGGCCGCGGTGACTGCCAGCGATCTGTGGTCGTTGGCGGCGCAGAAGACCAATGTCGACTTCGGCAACGTCGCTCGTGGCGCCACGTCGGTGAAGAAGCTCGGCACGGTCACTGTGATTGACGACCGCAATGTGCTGAAGGGCTGGGATCTCAACGCGACCTGGCAGGACTTCACCGGTGCTCAGAACATCGGCAAGAGTGTCCTCACGGTGACCCCCGCGCTCGCGAGCGGATACGCAGGCAAGACGGGCATCTCGGTGAGCACGGCGGCCGGTACCTCGGGCGCCAAGAAGATCGCGGAGGGCATCGCCGGCGTCAGCACGACGACGACGGGCGCACTGTTCGACGCCGACCTCGCGTTCGCGGCGCCGGTCGACGCGGCGGCGGGTGTGTACAGCTCGACGCTGACCCTCACGCTCACCTCCAAGTGAGCTGATCGTCCGCCACTCGGAACCTCGTTTCGAGTCGTGTGGGGAGGCCTCTCGCGGTCTCCCCACACGGTGCGTTGCGGCGTCGGTGATGCACTCGTCATCGGCACGCACCTTGCTGATCATCCTCTGTTCACACCAATGACGAACTCTCGTTGACCTGACCTGCGGAGATGTACCGTGCCCATCTCGACTCCACGACCGATGCCTCGCATCCGACACGCGCTCGGTGCGGTCCTCCTCGTGCTCGCCATCGGCGTGTTTCCGTTCGCATCCGGATCCGCTGCCCTCGCCGACGACGCCACCCCGCCGCCGGGTGATGTTGGCGTGGCGACTCGTCCTGCCGGTCCCGACGGACGTCCTGATAACCGTGCGCGCTTCTCCTACACGGCCGACCCGGGCCAGAGCGTTACCGATCAGGTGTACGTCGGCAACACCGGCACCGAAAGGCAGGACTTCACGGTCGTGGCCACAGATGCGCTCAACGGCCCAGATGGTGCCTTCAACCTGCTTCCAACGGCCGAGACGCCATCGGGGCTCGGTTCGTGGGTCACCTTCGAAAACGGTCAGAATCGCATTCAGTTCTCCCTCGAACCGCAGGAGGTGCGCTTGCTGACGTTCGCCGTGGCGTTCCCGGCGGATGCTACCCCCGGGGATCATGTCGGTGGGATTGTGGCATCCGTCGTCCAAGAGGGGCAGCAGGTCAATCTCGACCGCCGCGTCGCGACGGCAGTATTCGCACGCGTCTCCGGTGATCTTCAGCCGCGCCTCACCCTCGCAAGCTTCGACGCGACGTTTCAGGGTGACTGGTGGAACCTCTTCGGTGGCACGCTGAAGGTCCTGTATACGGTCAACAACCCCGGGAATGTCGCGCTGGCGGCCAACCTCACGATGAGCACTGCGACGTGGTTCGGCATCCCTGCCGCCGGCGATCAAGGCGGGAGCACTCCTGTCCTGCTACCCGGAAACTCCGCGACCTACGAGTTCGACATCAACGGCGTCGGGCAGTGGGGCTATCTGAATCCCTCGGCGCGTCTTCAGCCCTTTGCCGACACCACCGACGTGTCGCAACAGGTGCTCGTCACGCCGGTGAGCCGCGACACCGTGGTCGTCGCTCTCCCCTGGACGCTGCTGATCGCCGCCGCCGTGGTCACCGCCATCGTGCTGTTGCTGCGCTGGCGCCGCCGCCGCGATGAAGCGCGTGCGCAGGAGTGGATCGCCTACACCGAGCAGCAGGCCGCCGCGGCCGCCGAAGCCAAGGTGCGCGCCGTCGCGGCGGCGGCGCCAGCCGATTCATGACCGCGATCGGGCGCGCACTCGTCGGCGTGGGGATCGTGCTCGGTCTGCTGATCGTGCCCTCCACGCTCGTGCACGCCTCCGATGACGACGGCACCGACGGCACCAACCTCACCGTCACCGTCACCGACGGCGCGAGTCCCAGCCCGACGCCGCGACCCACCTCGTCGTCCGCAGCCACCCCGTCTCCCTCGTCGGGCGGCTCCGCCCCGGGCAAGGGCACCAAGGGCAGCGGATCCGGCGCGGGCGGCGGGACGGACGCGGGCAGCGGAACGGGCGCGGGAGGCGCGGGAGGCGCGGGTTCGGGCGCGGCCGGCACGGTCAGCATCGCGGGGATGGTCTATGTGAGCGGGGTCAACTCGTCGGTGGCCCTGTCGCCCGATCCTGCGGAGGCGGATGTCACGCTGTGGCTGTCGGTGCGAAACGCCTCCACGAGCGCGATCGACCTGGCCGCCGACTTCTGGATGGAGAGCATGCTGTTCGGCACGGCACTGGACTCGGCATCCGCGGTGCCCGTCATGGGGCTGCAGCCGGGCGAGACGCGCCTCATCTCGACACGTCTGCACGGTGCCGGCCAGTGGGGCCTCGTCAACACCCACGTGAAGATCACGCCGCCCGCAACGGTCGACGGCACTGCCCTGACCCCCGTGACCCGCGACGCGCTGGTCGTCGTCTTTCCGTGGCTGAGCATCTTGCTGGCGGCGACGCTCGTGATCGCCCTGCTCGCGTGGCGCGCCGTCGCCCTCGCCCTCGCCCTCGCCGCGAAGAACTCGGAGGCCACGGCATGACCGTGCTCGACGATGCGACTCAGGTCGTCGCCCCGGTCGCCGTGCCCCCGGCATCCGCTCCGCCTCCTCCGCGTCGTCCCCGCCGGATGCCGCGACCCGCTCCCCAATACGCGCCTCTGTCGGCCGGACAGGCCCTCGTACGCGGCATCGTCTCTCTCATCGCCGCCCTCGCCCTGGCCTTCGTGTTCCATCTGCTGGTGCTCAGTCATGTGCTGCACTTCGCCGCGCAGCAGCAGCTCTTCGACACCTACCGGGCACAGCTCGCTGCGGGCACGGCGCCGGTCAGCGAGGGGGACTTCAACGACGTGCTCCTCACCGACGGCGCGCCCGTCGCCATCATCGACATCCCCCGGCTCGGGGTGCACGAGGTGATCGCCGAGGGAACATCATCGGGTGTCCTCGCCGGCGGCCCCGGCCACCGCCGCGACACGGTGCTGCCAGGCCAGGTCGGCGTCAGCGTCGTGATGGGCCGCGCCGCCGCGTTCGGCGGCCCGTTCGGGCGTCTGCAGTCCTTGCAGCCGGGGGAGCGGTTCGAGGTGCGCACCGGGCAAGGGTTGAACACCTTCGAAGTGCTGGGAGTCCGCTACGCGGGCGACCCGACGCCGCCCGCGCCCGCCCGTGGAGAGAGTCGTCTCATCCTGCTCACCGCGCGCGGGGCGCCATACGTGCCGACCGGGATCGCCTACGTCGACGCTCGACTCGTCGATAAAGGCCAACCTGCGGGCGCGCGTCAGACCACCCCGATCACGCTGCCGCCGTCGCATGCGGCGCTTGCAACGGACACGACGACCGTCTGGGCGCTCGTCTTCGCGCTGCAGTTCCTCGTCGCCGCCGAGATCGCCGCCGTCTGGGCGTTTCGCCGGGTCGGCGCGCAGAAGACCTGGATCGTCTTCGTGCCGATCCTGCTGCTGGCCAGCGTCTTCGTCTGCGATCAACTCGTCCGCCTGCTTCCCAACCTCCTCTGACTCGGAGCCCCCATGTCTGACGACATCGAACCGTCCCGCGCAGCCCACCGCGCCGAGCGCGCGAACCGCCCGCGCTTCCTCGGACGCACGAGCGGACGCGCTCCCGTGCCCGCCGCGCCGGTGATGGCCGGTGGCGAGTCCACCCTCCCTCCCGCGCCGAGCGGACCCGCCGCTCTCGGCGGTGCCCCGGTGACGCATGCGGATGCCGTCGCCGCGACGGCCGTCCTGCTGCCGCCGTCGCAGCTCAACGCGCGCTCCATCTCCGCCTGGTTCGGCGATCACCAGGTCCTGCACGACGTGTCGCTGCAGATGCCCGCGGGCCAGGTGACGGCCCTCATCGGCCCGTCCGGCTGTGGGAAGTCGACGTTCCTGCGCATCCTCAACCGCATGCATGAACTGGTGCCCTCGGCATCCCTCGCCGGCGAGGTGCTGCTGGACCACGACGACATCTACGACGCCGGCCACCGTCTCGTGGATGCCCGCAAGAAGATCGGCATGGTCTTCCAGAAGCCCAACCCCTTCCCGGCCATGTCGATCTACGACAACGTCGTCGCGGGCCTGAAGCTCGCGGGCATCCGTGCCAGTCGCGGTGAGAAGGACATGCTCGTCGAGACCTGCCTCACGAAAGCGGGACTGTGGCGCGAGCTGAAGGACCGCCTGCGCGCGCCCGGCGGTGGGCTTTCCGGTGGACAGCAGCAACGCCTGTGCATCGCGCGTTCCCTCGCAGTGCGGCCGCGGGTGCTCCTGATGGACGAGCCGTGTTCGGCGCTGGACCCGACCTCCACGCGCGTCATCGAGGAGACGATGACCGAGCTCGCGCGCGAGGTCACGATCGTCATCGTCACCCACAACATGCAGCAGGCGCAGCGGGTGTCCCAGCAGTGCGCGTTCTTCCTCGCCTCGCAGGGCCAGCCCGGCCACATCGTCGAGCACGGCGACACCGACGCGATGTTCTCGTCGCCGATCGACCCGCGCACCTTCGACTACGTCAACGGTCGTTTCGGCTGACCGGGACACGGACACGGATGGGTGTGCGGTGGTCGTGGCGCGAGGTCGCACTCGCGCTCGCTGCCGTCGCCCTGCTGGCCGTGTTCCTCGGGGGCGTCCTCACACACGTCGAGGCGGCGCCGTCCGTCCTGGCGGCATCAGTCGCGGAGCGCTCCGTCGACGCGTTCGTGGAGGTGCCCGAGAGACGGGATGCCGAGGCCGTCGCGCCTGTCACCGGTGATGCGGTGGCCGCGTCGTCGGCCCCGCTCGCGCCCGTCGCGTCGGTCGACCCGGTCTGGCTCTCGCGCGTCTCTGCGGCCACCGGCATCCCCGCCCGTGCGCTCCGGGCGTACGCGGGCGCCCAGCTCACGATCGCGGCCGAACAGCCCTCGTGCGGGTTGGGGTGGAACACGGTCGCCGCGATCGGGGCGATCGAGTCCGATCACGGACGGCACGGCGGCGCGGTGCTCGGTGAGAACGGCTACCCCACTCCCGCCATCCGCGGGCCGTCCCTCGACGGTGACGGCGTCGCCGCGATCGCCGACACCGACGGAGGCCGCTGGGACGGAGACACGCTCTGGAACCGTGCGGTCGGGCCGATGCAGTTCATTCCCGACACGTGGGACCGTTGGGGCGCGGACGGCAACGGCGACGGTGTCGCCGACCCGAACCAGATCGACGACGCGGCGCTCGCGACGGCGCGCTACCTCTGCGGTGCGGGCACGATGACGGATGCCGCGGGCTGGCGCGCCGCGGTGTTCGCCTACAACCACCTCGACGTCTACGTCGACGACGTCGCCGCTGCCGCGAACCGTTACGCCGCGGCGGCCGCGGCGGGCTGAGTCCGCACGAACTCCGCAGAATGTCATGAACTCCGCACCCGGGATGCCGATCGGGTGCGGACTTCGTCGCATTCTGCGGACCTGGCGAGGTGCCTCGTCGGTCGCCCGTCACATGGCGTCGGCGGTATGCGCCGATCCCTAGGATGGGGAGGTGGGCGCGGCATCCGAGTGCCCGTCGACATGTCTTCAGGAGTTCCACACGTGGCGCTGATCGTCCAGAAGTACGGCGGCTCGTCCGTCGCCGACGCCGAGAGCATCAAGCGGGTCGCCAAGCGCATCGTCGATGCGCGCCGCGCCGGGCACGACGTGGTCGTCGCGGTGAGCGCGATGGGCGACACGACCGATGAGCTGATCGACCTCGCCGCGCAGGTCGCCCCGATCCCGGCGCCTCGCGAACTGGACATCCTGCTGAGCTCCGGCGAGCGCATCTCGATGGCGCTGCTGGCGATGGCGATCCACTCGATGGGCTTCGAGGCGCGCTCGTTCACCGGCAGCCAGGCGGGCATGATCACCACCGCCGATCACGGCTCGGCCCGCATCGTCGACGTCACCCCGGTGCGGCTGCGCGAGGCGCTCGACGAGGGCGCCATCGTCATCGTCGCCGGCTTCCAGGGCTTCAACCGCGACACCCGCGACATCACCACGCTCGGCCGCGGCGGCTCCGACACGACCGCCGTCGCGCTCGCCGCGGCGCTCGACGCCGACGTCTGCGAGATCTACAGCGACGTCGACGGCATCTTCACCGCCGACCCCCGCGTCGTGCCGAAGGCCCGCAAGCTCGATGTCATCTCCGCGGAGGAGATGCTCGAGCTCGCCGCCAACGGTGCCAAGGTGCTGTACATCCGCGCCGTCGAGTACGCGCGTCGCCACGGCGTGATGATCAACGCCCGCTCGACGTTCAGCTCCGGACGAGGCACGTTCGTGCTCGGCCCGGGCATGAGCGTTCCCGATAGCCTCGCTCCCGACAGCACAGAGGAGTCCTCCATGGAAGAGCCCATCGTCGCCGGTGTCGCCACCGACCTCGGCCAGGCCAAGATCACGGTCATCGGCGTGCCCGACGTTCCCGGCAAGGCGGCGGAGATCTTCACCGTCATCGCCAAGTCGGGCGCCAACGTCGACATGATCGTCCAGAACGTGTCGGCGGCAGCGACCGGTCGCACCGACATCTCCTTCACGCTGCCCAAATCGGATGCCGCGACCGCCCTGCGGGCGCTTGCCGCCGAGCAGGCGGGCATCGGCTTCGAGAGCCTCGTGCACGACGACCAGATCGGCAAGCTGTCCGTGGTCGGCGCCGGCATGCGCACCCACTCCGGCGTGTCCGCGACGCTGTTCGAGGCGTTGTCGACCGCGGGGGTGAACATCGAGATGATCTCGACCTCGGAGATCCGCATCTCGGTCGTGCTCCGCGGTGACGAGCTCGCCCAGGCCGCCCGCGTCGTGCACACCGCCTTCGGTCTCGACAGCGACACCGAGGCGACCGTCTACGCCGGCACCGGCCGCTGACGCCGAGCGGCCGCACCACCTCTGACCGCCGTCGCCACTACCGTCGTCGCGCGTGCGCTGGCGAACCGCCCCGTCGAGGTAGATCCGGCAGGGAGCTACCTGCCGTGTGCAGTTCGCCTGTCTTCGTCCGACGATAGAATCACTCAACCCCTCTCATCTGCAAGGATCCCTCATGACCCGCATCTCTGACTCAGGACTCTCTGTCGCCGTCGTCGGCGCCACCGGACAGGTCGGCACGGTCATGCGCGAGATTCTCGCCGAACGGGCCTTCCCGATCCGTGAGCTCCGCCTGTTCGCCACGGCGCGCTCGGCCGGCACGGCCGTCGAGTTCGGCGGCGAGACGATCATCATCGAGGACGTCGCCACCGCCGATCCCACCGGCATCGACATCGCGCTGTTCAGCGCCGGTGCGACCGGCTCCCGCGCGCACGCCCCGCGTTTCGCCGAGGCCGGCGCCGTCGTCATCGACAACTCGAGCGCCTGGCGCATGGACCCCGAGGTGCCGCTCGTCGTCAGCGAGGTCAATCCCCACGCGACGGTGAACCCGCCGAAGGGCATCATCGCCAACCCGAACTGCACGACGATGGCGGCCATGCCCGTGCTCAAGCCGCTGGATGCCGCGGCCGGCCTCGAGCGCCTGATCGTCAGCACCTACCAGGCCGTCTCGGGCTCGGGTCTGGCCGGGGCGCAGGAGCTCCTCGGCCAGGTCGAGGGCGTGCTGGCCCAGGGGCACACGCTCGACCTCGTGCACGACGGGTCGGCCGTCGACTTCCCGCAGCCGGAGAAGTACGTCGCCCCCATCGCGTTCGACGTGATCCCGTTCGCAGGAAACCTCGTCGACGACGGCGACAACGAGACCGACGAGGAGAAGAAGCTCCGCAACGAGAGCCGCAAGATCCTCGAGCTGCCCGACCTTCGCGTCGCCGGCACCTGCGTGCGCGTTCCCGTCTTCACCGGCCACTCGCTCTCGATCCACGCGGAGTTCCGCGACGACATCACGCCCGAGCGGGCGCGCGAGATCCTGGCATCCGCTCCCGGCGTCGTGCTCGAGGAGGTGCCGACGCCGCTGCAGGCCGCCGGCAACGACCCGAGCTACGTCGGCCGCATCCGTGCCGACCGGTCCGCGCCCGAGGGCAAGGGTCTGGTGCTCTTCATCAGCAACGACAACCTCCGCAAGGGCGCCGCGCTCAACGCCGTGCAGATCGCCGAGATCGTCGCCGCGCGCCTGACCGCCCCCGCCGCCTGACGGCCGTCCGAGCACCGCTCACCGCGATGCCGCCTGACTGCGGGACACGGTCCGCGCACCGAAACACCGCCGGACGGCGCGTGTCTCGGTGCGGAACTCGTTTCTCGCGGCATTGAGCGGGGCGAAAGAACCGCGAGAGTTGACGGCGGTGGATGCCGCGCCTCGCGGAGGCCGTGGAAAACGGCGCCTAGACTGGATCATTGTGAGTGAACCCGTCGACGTCGTCCTGATCGGCGGTGGCATCATGAGTGCCACCCTCGGAACCCTGCTGAAGCAATTGCAGCCGGACTGGAAGATCGTGGTGCTCGAGCGCCTCAGCGACGTCGCCGAGGAGTCCTCCAACGCCTGGAACAATGCCGGCACGGGACACGCGGCGCTCTGCGAGCTCAACTACATGCCCGAGGCCAAGGACGGATCGGTCGACCCTGCCAAGGCGATCTCGATCAACGAGCAGTTCCAGCAGAGTCGGCAGCTGTGGGCGAGCCTGGTGGAGCGCGGCATCCTCGACGAGCCGTCCACCTTCATCAACGCGACCCCCCACATGACTTTCGTGCGCGGCGAGAAGGATGTCGCGTACCTCAAGAAGCGTTACGAGGCGCTGCGCACGCAGCCGCTGTTCGAGGGCATCGAATACTCCGAGGACTCCCGCGTCATCAATCAGTGGGCGCCGCTGCTGATGCACAAGCGCAAGAAGGCCGACGAGCCTTTCGCGGCCACGCGCGTGCCCGCCGGCACCGATGTGGATTTCGGCGCGCTCACGCGACAGCTGTTCTCTCACCTCGCCGACCAGGGCGTCGACGTCGTCACCAATCGTGAGGTGCGAAAGCTCCGCAAGAACGCCGACGGCACATGGAACGTGTCTTATCGTCACACGCTCGGGCGCACCCCGGGGAGCCTGTCGGCGCGGTTCGTGTTCGTGGGCGCGGGCGGCTGGGCGATCAAGCTGCTGCAGTCCTCGCGCATTCCGGAGATCTCCGGCTACGGCGTCTTCCCCATCGGCGGGCAGTGGCTGAAGACCTCCAACCCGGCCGTCGTCGCGCAGCACAAGGCCAAGGTGTACTCGCAGGCCTCGGTGGGGGCGCCGCCCATGTCGGTGCCGCACCTCGACACCCGCGTGGTCGACGGCGAGACGTCGTTGCTGTTCGGGCCGTTCGCGACGTTCAGCCCCAAGTTCTTGAAGAACGGCCGTATCACGGACATCGTCGCGCAGGTGCGTCCGGGCAACATCGGTCCGATGCTGAAGGTCGCCGTCGACAATCCGGGGCTGATCAAGTACCTCGTCAGCGAACTGCTCAAGAGCCACAAGCGCAAGGTCGACTCGCTCCGCGAGTTCATGCCGACCGCGAAGGCCGAGGACTGGGAGCTGCTGCAGGCCGGTCAGCGTGCACAGGTCATGAAGAAGGATCCGCAGAAGGGTGGCGTCCTGCAGTTCGGCACCGAGGTCGTCACCTCCGCCGACGGATCGATCGCCGGCCTACTGGGCGCCTCCCCGGGCGCCTCGACGGCGGCATCCATCATGCTGGGCCTGCTGAAGACATGCTTCCCCGACCGCATCTCCGCCTGGGAGCCCGAACTGAAGGCGCTCATCCCGAGCTACGGATCGACCCTCAACGGCGACCCGGCCGCCGCGGACGCGTCGCTCGACGCCACGGCCGGCGTGCTCGGCATCAACCGCTGAGCCGGATCGGGGCGGCACGCGCATGGCGAAGCTGTACTTCCGCTACGGAGCGATGAACTCCGGCAAGTCGACGGCCCTGCTACAGGCGGCATTCAACTACGAGGAACGCGGACAGCACGTGCTGCTGGCCAAGCCCGAGATCGACACGAAGGGCGCCGATCAGATCTCCAGCCGACTCGGCGTGGAGCGCCAGGTCGACTTCCTCATCGCTCCGGATGCCGATCTGCGCGCCCTCGTCGTAGAGCACGCAGCTCGTTACGACGGACGGGTGGCATGTCTTCTCATCGACGAGGCGCAGTTTCTCACACCGGCCCAGGTCGACGACCTGCTGCGGATCGTCGTCGATGACGGCATCCCCGCCCTCGCGTACGGCATCCGCACCGACTTCCAGACGCGCGCCTTCCCCGGCTCGGCCCGGCTTCTGGAGCTCGCCCACAGCCTCGAAGAGCTGAAGACGATCTGCCGCTGTGGGCGCAAGGCGCTGTTCAATGCGCGCCTGGTCGGAGGACGATTCGTCTTCGACGGCGATCAGGTCGCCATCGACGAGCTCTCGCACGAGAAGGTCACCTACGAGTCGATGTGTGCGGAGTGCTACCTGCGCGAGTCGGGCGGCCGGCTCAGCTGACGCGCGCGCCGTCTCGGCGGCGCGGCAGTGGCACCAGCATCGAGGTCGTGCGCTGATACTGCGCGTAGGCGGGGTACTTCGCGGCCGAGATCGACTCGGTGAACACGGTCGATCCCACGAACAGGAGCGTCAGCAGGATCGCGCCGACGATCGTCGGGTTGATCACGCCGCCCCACACGCCGCCTCCGGAGGCGACGGCGGCGGTGGCACCGAACGCGTAGAACGCCCACCACTGCGCCTGCTCGAAGAAGAAGTTCGGATGCCGACTGTAGGTGAACAGGCCCGTCGTGAGGAAGCCGTCCGCAGCACCGCGTGCCTTCGCCCGGTGGAAGTCCCACTGCTGCTGATCGGCGACGCTCTCGCCGAGGAGAAAACCGACGAAGAGCACGGTGATGATCACATCGGCCGCCGTCAGCGGAGCCGGATGAGTCCTCGCCATCGCCGCAGGCAGCGTGATGAGCACGAGCAGTGTCATCTGATAGAGCACGATGAACAGCAGGTTGAAGACCTGGAACAGTACCGGCGACATGCGCCCGCGCAGGATCGCCCAACGGTAGTCCTCGACGCCGGAGTAGCCGCCCTTGCGCGCGAAGTTGAAGGTCAGTCGCGCACCCCACGCGGTCACGAGGACGGCCATCAGAATCAGGCGCCCCGCGTCTGCGTCGTCCGCGACCGCGGACACCGCGAACACCCAGACGTACGCCACGGGGACGATCGACCACAGACGGTCCACCCAGGAGGTGTCCCCGCTGACGAGCGACGCCACCCAGCAGAAGGCGGACGCGACGGCGGCGAGGACGATGACGAGCAGGAGGGGGTCCATGGTCCGAGAGTAGGCCCGTGTCTCCCCGGTCCGGCGATTATTGCCGGTCCGTCGCCGGTGCGCTAGTGTGGCCTGACCATATAGGGACGACGGAATGAGAAGCCGACGATGACGGAGAACACCCCAGCCCGCGCCTGGCGCGTCGTGCTCGAGAAGATCGAGGCCGACCTGCTCAGCGGCGCCCTCGGGCCGGGCGACCGACTGCCGCCGGAGCGCGAACTCGCGGCCACCCTCGGGGTGGGGCGGTCGAGCGTGCGCGAGGCCCTGCGGGTGCTCGAGGTTATGGGTCTCATCCGGACGGCGACGGGCTCAGGCCCCACCGCGGGCGCGATCGTCACGGCGACCCCGCACGGTGGTCTCGCACAGTTGCTGCGTCTGCAGGTCGCGGCGCACGGCTTTCCCATCCCCGACGTGTATGAGACGCGGCTCCTGCTGGAGGAGTGGGCGGTCGCCCACCTGGCCGATCTCGACGAGCCCGATCTCGCCGAAGCCCGGGCGACACTCACCGCCATGGAGGACGAGCAGCTGACGGCAGACGATTTCCTCGCGCTCGACGCGCAGTTCCACCTGCGTTTGACGGATGCCGCGGGCAACCTCGTCGTCGCCGCGACGATGGCCGGTCTTCGCACGACGATCGAGAACTACATCCGCGCCGGCGCGCGTCGGATCTCCGATTGGGACGCGACCGTCGAGCGACTGCACCGCGAGCACGGTGACATCCTCGGTGCGATCGAGTCGGGCGACGCGGAGCGCGCTCGTGAGCTCGTGCGCGCCCACATCACCGCCTACTACGCGGATGCCGGCATGCCTGCCCCGTCGGCCGCCGTCGTGGCTGTCGACGGCTGACGTCAGCGACGCGGGAGCGTCGGGATGAGCTCGGTGAGGTAGGCGGCCGTGTGCTCCCAGCCGTCCACGGCCTGGCAGGTCACGCCCATTGCCAGGACGGGGTAGTCATTGCCGTGCTCGTCGAGGCGGTCGCCGACGAACAGCATGTCGTCGAGGGGGATGTCGGTGACCTCGGCGAGCTTACGCATGCCGTACGCCTTGTCGATCCCGCGGTGGGTGATGTCGACCGACGTTGAGCCGCCCGAGCGGACCTCGAGGTCGGGGATGCGCGCGGCGACCGCGTCGCGGAGCGCGTTCTTCTTCTCGCCCGTCGGGTCCCAGGCCATCTTCGCCTCCAGGGGAGCGGTCTGGCCGAGAGCGGAGAAGGTGATCTGCGAGCCGCGATCCTCGAGGATGTCGCCCCAGGGCTCGGCCTCCCAGAGGCCGAGGCGGCGCGCCTCCTCTTCGACGGCAGCCAGCGCGCGGGACTTCTCGTCATCGGTGAGCGCGTGCGCGTACACCGTGCGGACGCCGCCGTCCTCGAGCCGGTAGTACTGCGTGCCGCAGGTGGGCATGAGGTGGAAGCGGTCGAGGGTCTCGGCATCCGCTGCGGGCAGCCGCTCGACGACCTGCGACTGGAACTGCTGGAGCTGGCCGCCCGAGATGATCGCCACCTCGACGCGCGCCGCGAGCTCGAGCAGGAGCTCGCCGATGCGGGGGTCGATGGCGCTCTTCGAGGGGGCGAGCGTGTCGTCGAGATCGAAGGCGATCAGGCGGGGGGTGGTCATCGGGTGCTCCCATCCGGTGAGTGATCCGCGAAAGGCTCCGCCCGGATCTCTCCAGGCGGAGCCTCTCTGCTGTCGGGGTGACAGGATTTGAACCTGCGGCCTCTTCGTCCCGAACGAAGCGCGCTACCAAGCTGCGCCACACCCCGTGGCAACCCTCCGAGTCTACCCCGTCGATGCCCCTCGTGACGAATCGAGCAGGCCGTTGTCGTCACGCCGTGCGCGCAGCGTGAGCACCGACGCCTCCGGGCGGCATCCGAACCGCACCGGGGCATAGATCGAGTGTCCGAGCCCGGCCGAGACGTTCAGCGGCGCGCGGCGTCCGGCGGCGGTCCATGTGCTGAGACCGCGCGCCTGGTCGAGGGGGATGTCGCAGTTGGCGACCAGCGCGGAGGGGGAGAAGGGGATGCGCACCTGACCGCCGTGCGTGTGCCCGGCGAAGATGGCCTGGGCACCCAGCTCGACGAACCGGTCCAGGACGCGCTGATACGGCGCGTGCGTCACGCCGATCACGAGATCCGCATCGCGCGCGGCGTGGAAGGGGCGACCGCGTCGCGCGGCTTCGATCGCGGCGGGCAGCGCGGGCAGATCGTCCCACTCGCGATGCGCGTCACTGACCCCGAAGGTCTCCAGCCGCAGACCACCGGCCTCGACGACGGCCGCGGTGTTGTTCAGGTTCGTCCAGCCGAGCTCATCGGTGAAGTAGGCGTCCATCGCCGCCGTGTCGAGTTTCTCGACGTTGTGCGGGCCACCCGAAGGGCCGCGGAAGTAGTTGAGAGGATTCCGGGCCGACGGTCCGCTCACGTCGTTCGAACCGTGGACGAAGACGCCCGGCACGCCGCGCAGAGGCGCGAACGCGGAACGGATGCCGCGGAGCCCGTCGGCATGGCCGAGGTTGTCTCCCGTGTTCACGACCAGATCCGGTCGGACCGCATCGGCGAGCAGAGCGATCCACTGCTGCTTTCGATGCTGCCACGGAGCCATATGGGCATCGGAGAGGTGGAGCACCGTCAGTGAGGCCGACCCGGCAGGCAGGATGTCGAGCTCGTGGCGACGGACCGTGAAGAGGAAACGTTCGATGCACGTGCCCCAGACGGCGGCGCCAGCGGCCACCGCCCCCGCCGCCGATACGGCGGCGAGGGCGGTGCGTGCCGACGTCACGGACGTCCGCCGCAGTTCTTGGCCTGGTACTGCACGGTGATCTGCGTGCCGCGGTTGACCACGGTTCCCGCGGCAGGGTCTGTTCCCGTCACGGTGCCGTTGTCATCAGCGGTGGGCGAGGCGGTGCACTGCTGGCCCACATTGCTGAAGCCCTGCGCCTTGAGGTTGGCGACCGCGTCGGCGGGCTTGCCGCTCACGGCCGGAACGGCGATGCCCTGACCGTTGCTGGGGCGGATCGTGACGGTCGTTCCGCCGGCGACCCTGCCCGCACCGGGATCCTGCTGGATGATCGTGCCCGCGGCCTCGGTTCCGTCGACCGGGTCGCCCACCGTCACCGAGAATCCGGCCGTGCTCAGCGTCTGCTGCGCCTGGCTGACGGTCATGCCGATCACCGACGGCAGATCGGTGAGCTGACGCTTGGTCAGCGCGGCATCCGGGTCGGGGAAGCGGTCGCCGCCGTACTTCGCGTTTGCGGCTCCCTGCATCGCGGGCCAGATCGAGTTGCGGATCCGCGACAGGACGTAGCCGTTCTCGGAGTGGTCGCTCAGCAGATCGGTGCCTTCGACGTTTCCGACCCAGACGACCGTCGCGACCTTGGTCGATGAGCCGTCCATCCAGGTGTGCAGGTACTCGTGGATACCGGTCTTGCCGAAGACCGGGACACCGTCGCCGATCCGGGCGCCGGAGCCGGTTCCGGTCATGACGCCCTGCAGGGTGTACGCCGCAGTAGCCGCGACCGCTTCGCTCATCGCCGGCTGGCAGGTGATCTGCGGGGTGATGTCTTTGCCCTGCGCGTCGATCGCCTTGTCGATCGCCTTCGAGGGGCACAGCGTTCCCTTCGCGGCGACAGAGGCATAGACCTGGGCCATGTCGATGGGTGCCACCGCCTGGTCGCCGAGCACGTTGTAGGCGTAGTTGGTCGTGTCCAGCGGTCCGCCGCTGCCTGTCATGACGCCCATCTTCATCGCGAGCCGGTTCGTGCTGCACACCGAGATCTTCTCCGCCATCGTGAGGAACCCGGAGTTGAGCGAGTCTCTCGTGAAGTTGTAGACCGTGCCCACGTAGCCCGAGTTGTTCTCGAAGTTTCCGATCTGGCCGTTGCCGTTGTTGCCGGCGACCACGTTCTGGATCGTCCCGTCGCACTGGTCGACCTTCTTCGGGCCGATGCGCCCGTTCAGGGTCTCGTTGACCGAGTGGCCCTGCTCGAGCCAGTTCAACAGGCTGAAGATCTTGTAGGTCGAGCCCGCGGAGTGACCGCCGCCGCCGCCGTTTTCCTGACGCACGTTGTAGTTCACCTGCGTGGTGGGGGCGTTGACGGGGGCATCGTCCGTCGAGAACGGGCGGTTCTGCACCATGGAGAGGATGCGTCCGGTGCCGACCTCCACCTGCACGGCGGAGGCGCCGAGGTTCATGTAGTCCACGTACGCCGGCACGATCGAGATGGCCTTCATGCCCTCGTCCTGCAGCGTCGGGTCGAGCGTCGTGTAGATCTTCATGCCGCCGCGGCGCAGGTTCGCCGCGCGCGTGTCGTCATCGGCGCCGAAGGCAGGGTCCTTCAGCAGGATCGTGCGCACGTACTCGCAGAAGAACTCGGCGCCCGCCGCGTTCTGGCAACCTTGGCTGCGGTTCGTGATGTTCGGCGTGATGGGCGAGGCCATCGCGTCGTCGTACTCCTGCTGCGAGATCTTGCCGTTGGCGAGCATGCGGCCCAGCACGTAGTTGCGTCGGTCGAGGGTCAGGGAGTACCCGTCGGCCTGGCTGTTGACCGGGTTACCCGCCTTGTCGGTCGTCGACCCTTCCGGCATATCGATGCGGTAGACGTTCGGAGCCTGCACCATACCGGCGATCGTCGCCGCCTGCGCGATCGTCAGGTCTGCTGCCGACACGCCGAAGTAGTGTTCGGCCGCCGCGCCGATGCCGTAGACGAGGCCGCCGAAGTTGGTGATGTTGAGGTAGCCCAGCAGGATCTCATCCTTGGAGTACTGCTTCTCGAGCTGGATCGCGTACCGCATCTCCTGCAGCTTGCGCTGGTAGCCCTCAGCTCCCTGGTTGGCCGTGGTCGTGGCGTAGCACGCCGCGACTTCGTCGGAGTTCTGCGCCTTGCTCTCACAGTTCTGCTGCAGCACGTTCTTGACGTACTGCTGGGTGATGGACGAGCCGCCGCGGTTGGAGCCGTTGGAGGCGTTGCCCACGAGCGCGCTCAGGGTGCCGACGAGGTCGACGCCGCCGTGCGTGTAGAAGTTCTTGTCCTCGCTGGAGGTGATCGCGTCGTACATGACGGGGTTGACCTGGTCGAACGTCACCGGGATGCGGTTCTGGTCGTAGAACTCCGCCATCAGTGCGTCGTTGCCGTTCGCGTCCTTGCGGTACATCTCGGTCGGCAGCATGAGCGGATCGATCTGGAGGAAGCCCGGCATGTTCTCGAACGTGTCGAGTGCGCTGGAAGCGGCGTAGCCGGAGACCGCGATCGCCGGTGTCACGGTGGCCGTGACGAGGATGCCGGCGATGGCGCTCAGACCGACGAGTCCCGCAATGCCACCGAGCACACCGGTGGCCGTCCGTTTGAGTTGGGGCATAGGCTTGATCGTAAGGGAGAACCCTGGGGGATCCCTCGGTGCGCGCGGGCGCGCCACCACTGGCCACACCGAATCCGGGAGTCCGCATGACCACGTGGGAGTACCTCACGACCCCTCTGCTGATCCACAACACCGCCGCGATCCTCAACAACTGGGGCAAGCAGGGGTGGGAACTGGTTCAGGTCGTCCCCGGACCCGAAGGTGGACTCGTCGCGTACTTCAAGCGCCCCGTCGGCGCGGGCACCGCGAACGCGGGCCTCGGCGCGGCGGCGGTCGCCGCCCAGCAGTTCGGGGAGGACGCATGAGCATCGCCGCCCGTCTGAATGAGCTCGGCATCGAGCTGCCCTCCGTGGTTCCTCCGGTCGCGTCGTACGTCCCCGCCATCGTTCACGGCGATCTCGTCTATACCTCGGGCCAGTTGCCGATGGTCTCGGGCGCGCTGCCGGCCACAGGCAAGGTCGGCGAGGGAGACGGGCTGGTGGCGGCATCCGACGCCAAGAACCTGGCGCGTCAGAGCGCGCTGAACGCCCTCGCGGCGGCGGCAGCCGTCGTGGGCGACATCGATCGGCTGGTGGGCGTCGTCAAGGTGACCGGGTTCGTCGCGTCCGTGCCGGAGTTCACCGGTCAGCCCGGTGTCATCAACGGCGCCAGCGATGTGCTCGGCGACATCTTCGGCGACGCCGGACGCCATGCCCGTTCCGCCGTCGGCGTGCCGGTGCTGCCGCTGGACAGCCCCGTCGAGGTCGAGGTCGTCTTCTCCATCGCCTGATCCTCGTGCACCCACCCGTTGCGCGGAGGCGATGACGCCGCCAGGGTGGAGGTATGCCGTTCCTCGCTCTGCTGGTCTTCGTCATCATGGTCGTGGCCCTGATCGATGCGATCACGAGGCGCGACGATCAGGTGCGCCACCTGCCGAAGTTCGCCTGGATCATCTTCATCATCCTGCTGCCCCTCGTGGGATCGGTCCTCTGGTTCACGCTCGGTCGCGAATGGGGCAGGGCGTCCGAACCGATGAGCTTCGGCGACCCTCGACGGTGGTCACGTGAGGCGGAGCCGCCGGCCGCGGCATCCCCGATGCGCGATACACGCACGACCGAGCAGCAGCTGGCCGATCTCGAGCGGGAGGAGCGTGCTGCGCGCCTCGAGGCGGAGATCCGGCGGCGCCGGTCGGCACAGGAGGACGGCACGAACTGACGCGCCGCCCTCCGATCCGCCGCGGCGGCCGATGTGGCCCTACTTCTTCGTGACCTTCGACTGGATCGTCGACATGACCATGGTGTCGGCCAGCGTCGTGGTGTCGCCGACCTCGCGCCCCTCGGCCACGTCGCGCAGGAGCCGACGCATGATCTTTCCGGAGCGGGTCTTCGGCAGCTCGGTGACGATGTACACATCACGCGGGCGTGCGATGGGGCCGATCTGCTCGCCGACCCACCGGCGGAGGACGTCCACGATGCCGTCGACGTCGTGCGCCTTGAGGAACGACTCCTTCAGCACGCAGAACGCGACCACCGCCTGGCCCGTCGTCTCGTCGGCGGCACCGACCACTGCGGCCTCGGCCACCGCTTCGTTGCCCACGAGCGCCGACTCGATCTCTGTCGTCGACAGACGGTGCCCGGACACGTTCATCACGTCGTCGACCCGGCCGAGGAACCAGACGTCGCCGTCATCGTCCAGGCGCGCGCCGTCGCCCGCGAAGTAGAAGCCCTTGTCCTGGAACTTCTCCCAGTAGGTCTCGACGAACCGTTCCGGGTCGCCCCAGATGCCGCGCAGCATCGAGGGCCACGGCTTCGTGATGACCAGCAGGCCCCCGTTGCCGTTGCCGACGTGCGTGCCCTCGTCGTCGACGACGTCGATGCCGATTCCGGGAAGCGGCACCTGAGCCGACCCCGGCTTGGTCTCGGTGACTCCGGGCAACGCCGACACCATGATCGCGCCCGTCTCGGTCTGCCACCACGTGTCGACGATGGGGGCCGCATCACCGCCGATGATCGATCGGTACCACATCCATGCCTCGGGGTTGATGGGCTCGCCCACCGAGCCGAGGAGACGCAGCGAGGACAGATCGAACTTCTGCGGGATCTCGCGGCCGAGCTTCATGAACGAACGGATCGCCGTCGGCGCGGTGTACAGGATGGTGACGCCGTACTTCTCAACCAGTTCCCACCACCGGCCCGGATGCGGCGCGTCGGGTGTGCCCTCGTAGAGCACCTGGGTGGCGCCGTTGGCGAGCGGGCCGTACGTGACGTAGGAGTGCCCGGTGATCCAGCCGATGTCGGCCGTGCACCAGAAGACGTCCGTGGCCGGGTGCAGGTCGTGCACGACCCGGTTGGTGAACGCCGCCTGCGTCAGATAGCCGCCCGAGGTGTGCAGAATGCCTTTGGGCTTTCCGGTCGTGCCGGAGGTGTAGAGGATGAACAGCGGGTTCTCCGCCGGGAACGGCTGCGCCTCGTGCTCGGCGGATGCCGCGGGAACCGCTTCGTGCCACCAGATGTCGCGGCCCTCGGTCCAGGAGATCTCGTTGTCGGTGCGGCGCACCACCAGCACATGCTCCACGCTCTCTTGCAGCCCCTCGCCGCGGTCGCTCAGGGCCAGGTCCACGGCCGGCTTGAGGGGCGAGACGCGTCCCTTGCGGTATCCGCCGTCCGCGGTGATGACGAGTTTCGCTCCCGCGTCGTCGATGCGCGAGCGCAGGCTGTCGGCCGAGAACCCGCCGAAGATCACGGAGTGGATGGCGCCGATGCGGGCGACCGCGAGCATCGCGGCGATCGCTTCGGGGATCATCGGCAGGTAGATGGCGACGCGGTCGCCGGCTCCGATGCCGAGCTGCTCCAGCACGTTCGCCGTCCGCTTGACCTCCTCGGTCAGCTCGGCGTAGGTGATGCGGCGCTCATCGCCCGGCTCGCCTTCCCACAGCAGCGCGACGCGGTCGCCGTTGCCGGCCGCGACATGGCGGTCGAGGCAGTTGTACGCCACGTTCAGCTCGCCGTCGGCGAACCACTGGGCGAACGGCGGGTTCGTCCAATCGAGGACCTGGGTGAACGGGGTGTGCCAGTGCAGGCTCCGGGCCTGCTCCGCCCAGAAGCCGTCGCGGTCGGCATCCGCCTGCGTGTACAGATCGGCGGTGGCGACGGCATCCGCGGCGAACTCGGGGGAGGGGGCGAACCGGCGGGTTTCATTCAGCAGGTGGTCGATCTGGCTGCTCATCTGCGCGCTCCTTTGCGGCGGTGGCGGGATCGGGTCCCGGACGACTCACGAAATCTAGCGACCGCGACCGACACGGCACTACCTCCGGAAGGAGGGGGCGAGTCCTGCGGCGCGGGTCCGTGGTTTCACCGATATATCAGCGTCGACACGCGTTTTCGAGTGGAGCGGGGCCGGACGTCTGCGTATGCTCGATCCGGCCGAACTTCGATTCAGGCAGCGCGACTCCCGACCACCCCCGATTCCGGGATGTCGCGTGGCGGCATCCCATCTCCCCCTATGGGATGCCGCCTTCTCTCTTTCCGCCCGTCGGCTCCTCCCCAGGGAGGGCGGTCGCTGCGTTCCTCACGGGTGAGGTCGCGCCCGGCCGTCGCCGCGCGCCGCGCACGTAGCGTCGGGGTATGTCCGAGCCTTTCGTCGCCCACCGCCGCGGCACACGTCGCGTTCCGGAGGCGGTACGCCGGTTCGTCGTCGATGAGCGTGGCGTCGAGTCCGTCGCGCGTGTCCGCGCCGACGCGGCGGAGCCCGCGATGGCGTCGGGGCCGGTTCCGCTGCGTCGTGCGCGACGCCGGCGCCTTCCCGATCACCCGGCCCTCGAGCCCCTTCGTCACCTCCTGAGCGATCCCGAGGTGACGGACGTGTTCATCAACGGCACGGACGGCCTGTTCGTCGACCGCGGCGCCGGGGCCGTGCCGGTCGTCGAGTGGCGGGCGGATGCCGATGAGCTGCGCGCGCTGGCCGTCGCGCTCGTCGGAATCGGCGGGCGCCACCTCGACGACGCCTCGCCCGTGGTCGACGTGCGGTGGGAGCACGGCGCGCGCGTGCACGCCGTGCTTCCCCCTGTCGCGTGCACGGGCACGGCCATATCGATCCGTCTGCCGCAGGTCGACGTCCCCGATCTCGACGAGCTCGCCCGTCGCGGCCTCTGCGATGCCGAGACCCACAGGCGGCTCGAGAAGCTCGTGGCGGCGCGTCGCAACATCCTGGTGTCGGGCGCGACGGGTGCGGGCAAGACTACGCTGCTGTCGGCGTTGTTGGGCCTGGTACCGCCGCACGAGCGAATCGTCACGATCGAGGGCGTCGCCGAGTTGCGGGTGGACCATCCGCACCACGTGCGTCTCGAAGCGCGCCAACCGAATCTCGAAGGCGCCGGCGCCGTTCCGCTGTCGCGTCTCGTCCGCGAAGCCCTGCGGATGCGGCCCGATCGGCTGGTCGTCGGAGAGTGTCGTGGCGAGGAGGTCCGCGAACTGCTGACCGCCCTGAACACGGGTCACGAGGGCGGCGCGGGCACGGTGCACGTCGGCCGTATCGCCGATCTGCCCGCTCGGCTCGAAGCGCTGGGCGCTCTCGCCGGAATGGACGATCGGGCGCTCGCGCGCCACGTCGTCAGCGCGATCGGTGTCGTGGTGCACGTCGAGCGCGGTCCGGACGGCATTCGTCGCGTGGTCGGTTTCGCCCGGCCCGGGCTCGACGGCCATGGTCGGTTGGAAATGGCGGCCGTGCCATGAAGGCTGCCCCGGCTGACGCCACGGAGGCCGCCGAGACGTTGCAGAGGCTCGCCGTCCTGCTGGAGGCCGGTGTCGCGCCGGCGCAGGCGTGGTCACTGTTGGCGGAGGACGGCGATGCCACGGCGCTACGCCTCCTCGACGAGGCTGCGCCCGACGGCGGAGGGGACGCGGAGGGCGTTCCCCCTCCGCAGCACCACCCGCTGCTCGATCCGACGGAGAACATGGATCGGCTGGGAGGGGCGTGGACCGACGTCGCGGTGGCCTGGCGCGTCGCCCAGACGGTCGGAGCTCCGCTGGCGCCGAGTCTTCGCCAGTTCGCCGGCGCGCTGCGATCAGCTGCCGAGATGCGCGATGACGTCGCCGTGGCCCTTGCCGACCCTCGGGCCACGGCGCGCCTCGTCGCGTGGTTGCCTGCCGTCGCGATCCTTCTCGGGATCGCCCTCGGATTCGACGTGGCCGCGGTGCTGGTGCACCCGGTCGGAATCGGCTGCATCGCCACCGGCGCCGCGCTCATGCTCGCAGCGCGCCTCTGGACGGCGCGCCTTGTCGCTCGGGCGGAGCCCGACAGGCGGCTGGCGGGACTGCAGAGCGAGATCGTGGCGATCGCTCTCAGCGGGGGCGTGTCGGTCGAGCGCGCCCTCGCCGTGACCACCGCTGCGGGCGCGGGCGAGATCGAAGCCGACGTCCACGCGATGCTTCGGCTCTCACGACGTGCCGGTGCGCGCGCGGTGGAGTTGCTGCGTGCGGACGCGGCAGAGCAGCGTCGCAGGGCGCGCACGGACGGCCGGCTGCGCGCCGCTCGCCTCAGCTCTCGGCTGCTCCTGCCGATGGGTGTCTGCACCCTGCCCGCCTTCCTTCTGCTCGGCGTCGCGCCCCTGCTGATCTCGGTCCTCAGCGGGTCGACGCCTCTCCTCACGTCCGCGGGATCGCCGGCGGCCTGACGTGCCCCCTTCCACACCGAGAGAAAGTAGGACTCTGCATGTTCCATCCTTCGCCCATCACGCTCACGAGCGGCGGGGCCACCGCTCTGCCGCCGCTCACGCTGCGACGTGCGCGCGAGCTCTACTCCGACGAGTCGGGGGCGGCCACTGCGGAGTACGCCGTGGCCACCATGGCCGCCGTGGCCTTCGCCGGGCTGCTCGTCATGATCATGCGCAGCGATGAGGTCCGCGGCATCCTCACCGACCTCGTCCGCCGCGCACTGACGGTCGCATGATCCGCCGGTGCGATGACGGCGGATCCGCGACTGCCGAATTCGCCGTCATCGTGCCCGCGGTGGTCCTTCTCATCGCCCTGACCGCGGGCTCTCTGAGTGCCGTGGGTCGCCTCGTGCGTCTGGAGCAGGCGGTTGCACAGGCCGCGCGACTCGCCGCTCGCGGCGAGCCCGATCGGGTCGCCGAGCTCGTTGCGACCATCGCCGATGCGCGTCTCGATGCGATCGCAGCGGACGGCGACCTCGTCTGCGTGACGGCCTCCGCCGGCGTCCGCGTGCCGTTGCCCCTTCCCGAGCTGAGCGCGCGCTCCTGCGCTCTCGACGGCGGGCGGTGAGCATGGTGTCGGCGGATACGTTCGACGCGCGCGGTGGGGAGTCCGTCTGATGGCCGGGTCCGCCGCCGCGCTCGGCGCTCTCGCCGTCGCCGCGGCGGCAGCGGTGGGAGTCGGCGCGGTCGGCGCCGCCTCGGTCCACTCCGCTCGCGCGGCGGGAGCGGCCGACGCCGCGGCTCTCGCCGCCGCGGATGCCGTGACCGGAGCTGCGGTCGGCGTGCCGTGCGATCGCGCGGCCGAGGTGGCCGCCTCCGTGGGGGCGGAACTCGTCGCGTGCGCGCTCGTCGAGATGACCGCCACCGTTCGCGTCCGCGTCGGCGGCGGCCTGCTCGGCGCCGAAGCCCGCGCGCGCGCCGGACCGCCGTCGGGGAGGGAATGACCGGCCCGCTCCCAGCGTCTTCCCCATGGGGCGGTGTGTATGGTGTGCATCGGAGAAAGGACGCCACGTGGCAGCTGTCAAGAGTGCTGGGGGCAAGAAGCTCGTCATCGTCGAGTCGCCGACGAAGATGAAGTCGATCCAGGGATACCTGGGCGACGGATACGAGGTGCTCAGCTCGGTCGGTCACATTCGTGACCTTGCGGACAAGAAGGACATTCCCGCCGAACTGAAGAAGACCTCGGTCGGGAAGTACTCGATCGACATCGAGAACGGCTTCACTCCGCTGTACGTGGAGAGCGAGCGCGGCAAGAAGACCGTCGCCGAACTCAAGCGCGCCCTGAAGAACGCCGACGAGCTCCTGCTCGCAACCGATGAAGACCGCGAAGGCGAAGCCATCGCGTGGCACCTCCTGGAGGCACTCAAGCCCAAGGTCCCCGTCAAGCGCATGGTGTTCCACGAGATCACCAAGGACGCCATCCGCGCCGCCGTCGACAACACCCGCGAGCTCGATCTCGCGCTGGTCGACGCTCAGGAGACACGCCGCATCCTCGACCGCCTGTACGGGTGGGACGTGTCCGACGTCACCCGGCGCAAGGTCGGTCAGGGCACCTCCGCCGGGCGCGTGCAGTCGGCGGCCACCCGCCTGGTCGTCGATCGCGAGCGTGAGCGGATGGCGTTCGTCTCGGCCTCCTACTGGGATGTGGAGGCACTCGCCGCCTCCGGACAGGAGTCCTTCGCCACGCGCCTCGCCCGCCTCGACGGCGCGCCGCTGGCCCGCGGCACCGACTTCGACGACGCCGGTCAGCTCAAGAAGGCCGTCGTCGTGCTGACGGAGTCGCAGGCGCGTGAACTTGCCACCGCGATCGAGACGCGAGGCGACGCCACCGTCACCGCCGTCGAAGCCAAGCCCGGCACCCGCAGCCCGAAGCCCCCGTTCACCACCTCCACCCTGCAGCAGGAGGCCGGACGCAAGCTCTCGATGAGCGCCAAGCACGCCATGGGCGTCGCGCAGCGGCTCTACGAGAAGGGCTTCATCACCTACATGCGCACCGACTCGACCGCCCTGTCGACGCAGGCGGTCACGGCGGCGCGCACGCAGGCCGTCGCCCTGTACGGCGACAAGGCCGTGCCGGCGAACCCGCGCAGCTACCGCAACAACAGCAAGAACGCGCAGGAGGCTCACGAAGCGATCCGGCCGTCGGGGGAGTCGTTCCGCACCCCGGCATCCGTCGCGTCCTCGCTCGACCGCGACGAGCTTCGTCTGTACGAGCTCATCTGGAAGCGCACCGTCGCCTCGCAGATGTCGGATGCGAAGTACGAAACGACCACGGTGACGCTCGAGACCGAAGCCGCAGGTCGGACGGCCGCCTTCACCGCATCGGGCACCGTCTACACCTTCAAAGGCTTCCTCGAGGCCTACGAAGAGGGACGGGACGAGAGGCGCGGCGACGCGGACAAGTCCGACGATCAGTCCCTCCCGGCGCTCGCCGTCGGCGACGTGCTCTCTCTGAGCGACGTCGAGCCCAAGGGCCACGCGACGAGCCCGAAGCCCCGCTACACCGAGGCTTCGCTGGTCAAGGCGCTCGAGGAGAAGGGGATCGGCCGCCCATCCACCTTCGCGAGCATCATCGACGTCATCATCAATCGCGAGTACGTCACCAAGCGGGGCCAGGCACTGGTTCCGAGCTGGCTCGCGTTCAGCGTCGTCCGACTGCTCGAGGAGCACTTCGCCGACCTCGTGGACTACGACTTCACCGCGGCGCTCGAAGACGATCTCGACGCGATCGCCCGCGGCGAGCAGCAGCGGGTCGCGTGGCTGAACGAGTTCTACTTCGGCTCCGAGAACCACGTCGGTCTGCGCCACATCCTCGACAACCTCGGCGAGATCGACGCGCGCGAGATCAACGCCACCAAGATCGGCGACGTCGCGACCCTCCGCTTCGGACGCTACGGGCCGTACCTCGACGTGCCCAACGACGACGGAACGACGCGCATCGTCAACGTCCCCGGCGATCTGGCCCCCGACGAGCTCACCCCCGAGAAGGCGCGCGAGCTCATCGACGCCCCGATCGCCGGCGACCGCGTGCTCGGGCAGAACCCGGACAACGGGCGCGACATCGTCGTGAAGGACGGACGCTTCGGCCCCTACCTCGAAGAGGTGCTGCCCGCCGAGCCCGAGCCCGAGACCGAGCCGGTGGTGGCTGAGGGGGCTCCGAAGAAGCGCGTCGCGAAGAAGAAGGTCGAAGCGCCAAAACCGCGTCGCGCGTCGCTGTTCAAGAGCATGTCGCCCGAGACGATCGACCTCGAGACCGCTTTGAAGCTCTTCTCGCTGCCGCGCACCGTCGGCGTCGACCCCGAGACGCAGGCGCCCATCACGGCCCAGAACGGTCCCTACGGTCCGTACCTGAAAAAGGGCACGGACTCGCGGTCGCTCACGAGCGAAGACCAGATCTTCGACATCACGCTCGAGCAGGCTCTGGAGATCTACGCGCAGCCGAAGTACGCGAACCGCGCCGCGAGCTTCCTCAAGGAGTTCGAAGCCGACCCGGTGTCCGCCAAGCCCATCCGCATCAAGGACGGTCGGTTCGGCGCGTACGTCACCGACGGCACCACGAATGTCACCATCCCGCGTGGCCAGACCGCCGATGACATCACGTTCGAGATCGCTGTGCAGATGCTGGCGGACAAGCGCGCCAAGGGCCCCGCACCCAAGCGCACGACCCGCCGGGCGACGACCACGCGCAAGCCGGCCGCCAAGAAGAAATGACCCGAGGGCTCTGGGTCACCTTCGAAGGCGGCGACGGCACCGGCAAGACCACACAGGCCACGCGGCTGGAGACGTGGCTGCGCGAGCAGGGACGCACGGTCGTGCGCACCCGCGAACCCGGCGGCACCGAGGTCGGCGTCCTCATCCGAGACATCGTCCTTCACCATCGGGGTGAGGTTTCGCCGCGGGCCGAGGCCCTGCTGTACGCCGCAGATCGCGCCCAGCACGTCGCCACGCTCGTGCGGCCCGCGCTCGCGCGCGGCGAGGTGGTGATCCAGGACCGCTATCTCGATTCCTCCGTGGCCTACCAGGGCGCCGGACGAGTGCTGGATGCCGAGCAGGTGCGCGATCTGTCGATGTGGGCGACCGAGGGAGCATTGCCGGATCTGACCGTGCTGCTGGATCTCGATCCGGCGACCGCGCGGCGCCGTCTCGATGCGGCCGACAAGCCGTTCGACCGCCTCGAGGCCGAAAAGAGCGCGTTCCATGAGCGGGTCCGCGACGCCTTCCTCGCCCTCGCGGCGGCCGATCCACGCCGCTTTCTCGTGCTCGACGCGGCACGGTCAGAGGACGAGCTCGCCGCCGCTGTCCGCGATCGCATCCGCCCTCTGCTGGCCTGAGGTGTCACCTCCGCGGCACGACCCGATCGGCGGTGGGCTGTCGGCACCTGCCCGTAGGCTGGGCTCATGAGTGCGGATTCGGCGATCGCCACGGCAGATCGATCCCGCGCCGCGTTGCCGTGGGGCGAGGTGTGGGGACAGGACGAGGCGCTGCAGCAGCTGCAGGCCGCGGCATCCGATCCCAGCCAGCTCGCCCACGCCTGGCTGATCACGGGTCCGGCCGGATCGGGCCGCTCGACGCTGGCCGCGGCCTTCGCCGCCGCGCTCATCGCCGAACCGGGCGACGAGGCGGCCATGCGGCAGGTGCTCGCGGGAACGCACCCCGACCTCACGGCGCTGCGCACCGAGGGCGTCATCATCTCCATCAAGGATGCGCGGGCCCTCGTCGAACGCTCCTACTTCTCGCCGTCGCTGGGTCGGTACCGCGTCATGGTGATGGAAGATGCCGATCGCATGATCGAACGCACCAGCAACGTGCTGCTGAAGGCACTCGAAGAGCCTCCCGAGCGCACGGTGTGGATCCTCTGCGCGCCCAGCGAGGCCGACCTCCTGCCCACGATCCGTTCGCGCGTGCGCACGCTGCGCCTGCGCGAGCCCGACGTCGCCGACGTCGCCCGGCTCATCGTCGCCCGCACGGGTGTGGACGAGCAGACCGCCGAGCAGGCGGCGCGTCTGTCGCAGCGTCACATCGGCATGGCCGTGCGCCTCGCGACGGATGCCGACGCGCGGGCGCGTCGTGACGAGACCCTCCGCGCCGTCATGTCGGTGCGCGGAGTGGGGTCCGCGATCGAAACAGCGGCGCGCATCGTGCAGCTGGCCACCGACGACGCGAAGGCGCTGACCGCCGAGCGCGACGAGGCCGAGCGGGAGGGGCTGTTGCGGACGCTCGGCATCACTCCGGGAGCCGCGGTGCCGCCTGCCGTGCGCAGCCAGCTCAGCGCGCTGGAAGACGACCAGAAGCGCCGGGCCACCCGGAGTCTGCGTGACGGCATCGACCGCGTCCTGACCGATCTCGAGTCGATGTTCCGCGACGTCCTGATGCTGCAGTTCGGCCGCGACGACGATCTCATCAACCGCGAGCTGGCCGACGCGCTGGCAGCACTCGCGGCCGCGTGGACCGCCCCGCGGACGCTCGTCGTGCTCGACGCGATCGCCGCCACCCGCACCAACCTGGAGGGCAACGCCGCCCCCGCCCTGGCCCTGGAGAGCATGCTCGTGACCGTCGCGAGCGGGAGGACCCTGTGACCGAGACACCCCGCCGTCCCCGCCGAACCCTCATCCGCCGTGCGCTGATCGCGGTCGCATCCGTCGCCGCGGCATCCACGATGCTCACCGGATGCCTCTATGCGGCGATCCCGCCCGAGAGCGCGGCCACGCCGGCGCCGAGCCGCCAGCCCGACGTCGAGGGCGTTCCGGCCGGGTTCGAGCAGTTCTACGGGCAGACGCTGGACTGGAAGGCGTGCACCGGGAGCGATGCCGGCCGCTTCGACTGCACTACGGTGACGGCCCCGCTGGACTGGTCCGACCCTGCCGTCGGGACGATCGATCTCGCCGTCATCCGACGCGCCGCGACGGACGGAGCGCCGATCGGCTCACTCCTGACCAACCCGGGAGGTCCGGGCGCGAGCGGGTACGACCTCATCGCCCAGTCCTCGTCGTTCGCGGTGGGCTCTGCACTGTCGAACGCCTACGACGTCATCGGTTTCGACCCCCGCGGCGTCGGCCGCTCGACCGCGGTGCGGTGTTTCGACCCGTCAGCGATGGACGCCTACCTCTTCGACATTCCCGCCGATCCGCGCGGCAGCCAGGGGTGGACCGACGAGCTGACGGCACGAAACCGCGACTTCGTCGCGGCCTGCGAGGCCAACAGCGGCGGCATCCTGCCGTACATCACGACAGACAACGCAGCGCGCGACATGGACCTGCTGCGTGCGGTCTTCGGAGACAGCAAACTCAACTACCTCGGGTACTCCTACGGCACGTTCTTGGGCGCCACCTACGCGAAGCTCTTCCCCGAGCGCGTCGGGCGGCTCGTGCTCGACGGCGCGATCGACCCGTCGGTCTCCGGGCTCGACGTCAGCACGACGCAGGCGATCGGATTCGAGTCGGCGCTGCGGGCGTACATGGCGGACTGCCTGCAGAGCCGCAGCTGTCCGTTCTCCGGCACGGTCGATGAGGGCATGGCGGCGCTCGGCACCCTGTTGGCCAGCGTCGACCGCGTGCCGCTCACCGCCTCGGACGGCCGCAAGCTCGGCGCCGACACGCTGATGACGGCGATCATCGCCGCCCTGTATTCGCAGGACAGCTGGACGTACCTGTCCACCGCTCTGTCGGATGCCCTCGCCGGCAAGCCCGACACGGCGTTCCAGCTCGCGGACTTCTATTACGCGCGCTCCAACGGCGCCTACCGGGACAACTCCACCGAAGCGTTCCGTGCCTACAACTGCATGGACTACCCGCTCGACACCTCGCAGGCCGACAAGGATGCCGCGGACGCACTCGTGAAGCAGAAGGCGCCGACGATCGCCCCGTATTGGCAGGGCGTCGACGTCTGTGAGGTGTGGCCGTATCCGCCCACCGGCGTGCGTGAGAAGATCACCGCCGATGGGGCGGCTCCGATCGTCGTCGTCGGCACGACGAACGACCCGGCCACCCCGTACGAGTGGTCGGTGTCGCTGGCGCAGCAGCTGTCTTCAGGCGTGCTGATCACCCGCCAGGGCGAGGGCCACACCGGATACAACAAGGGCAACGCCTGCGTCGACAAGGCGGTGGAGACCTACCTCGTCGACGGCACTGTTCCGACGAACGGCCTGACCTGCTGACCGCTACCGGCGCAGGACGCGGCGGGCGAGCCCGTTGCCGAGGAACTGCACGAGCTGCACGATCACGACGATGACGAGCACCGCCGACCACGTCACCCACGGGTTGAACTGCTTCGAACCGTAGTTGATCGCGAACTCGCCGAGGCCGCCCGCGGCGACCACGCCGGCGATGGCGGTCATGTCGACGAGGGCTACCACGACGAACGTGTAGCCGAGGATGAGGGGACCCAGCGCTTCGCGTGGGACGAGGCGGAAGAGGATTCGCGACCGGCTGGCGCCGGCAGCGCGCGCCGCCTCGATGACGCCAGGGCGCACCGTGAGCAGGTTCTGCTCGACGATCCGACTGATCGCGAACAGGGACGCGATCGTGATCGCGAAGATCGCGAACGGCACCCCGATGCCGGGCAGGCCGATGCCGCGTGCGACCGGTTGGATCGCGAGCAGGAGGATGATGAACGGGATCGGTCGGAACGTGTTGACGATCACGTTCAGGATGCCGAAGACCACCGGGTTCGCGAAGAGGCTGCCCGCGCGAGTGGCGTACAGGGCCATGCCCAGAACGAGGCCGAGCGCTCCTCCGAACAGCAGCGCCGCGGTCGCGACGTAGAGGGTCTCGAGGGCCGCGTCCCACAGCAACGGCAGGAGCTCGATGAGCCTATCCACGGGTGTCCTCCTCGATCAGCGGTGCGTAGACGGATGCCGCGACGAGCGCGGAGGCGACGGCATCCTCGTCCCCGGTCACGGCGAGGGTCAGGTGACCGAACACCTGCCCGGCGATGTCATTGATGCCACCGTGCACGACCTCGAAGCGCACGCCGTGGGCGGACAGTGCGGCGAAGACGTCGGCCTGCGCTGCTGCTTCCGTCACGTTCAGCGTGACGATCCGTCCGTCGTGGCGTGCCCGGAGCGCGGCGAGCTCATCCCCGCGGGGGACATCGTCGATCACGCTCGCGACGAAGCGGGCCGTCGCGGGGTGCTGCGGCGCAGAGAGGATGTCGAAGACGGGCCCCGTCTCGATGACTCGGCCGTGTTCCATCACGACGACCCGGTCGGCGAGGCTGCGGATCACCTCCATCTCGTGCGTGATGAGCACGATCGTCACACCGAGCTCGCGGTTGATCCGCCTGAGCAGGCCGAGCACCTCTTGTGTGGTGTCGGGATCGAGCGCGCTCGTGGCCTCGTCGGCCAGGAGGATGCGGGGGTTCGTCGCGAGCGCGCGGGCGATGCCGACGCGCTGCTTCTGCCCGCCCGAGAGCTGCTCGGGGTACGCGCGGGCACGCGCCGTCAGCCCGACGAAGTCGAGGAGCTCCGCGACGCGGTGACGGATCTCGTCGCGCGGTCGGCCGGCGACCTCGAGAGGGTAGGCGACGTTGCCCGCGACGGTGCGGGAGTCGAAGAGGTTGAACTGCTGGAAGATCATGCCGATGTCGGCGCGCAGGCGACGAAGCTGCCGCTCGCCGAACCGCGTGATGTCCGCGCCGTCGATCTCGACCGTCCCCGCCGTCGGGGTCTCGAGTGCGTTGAGCAGCCGCAGCAGGGTGGACTTGCCGGCTCCCGAATAGCCGATGACGCCGCACACCTCCCCGGCGGCGATCTCGAGCGAGACGTCGTCGAGGGCGACGACCGGAGCGGCGCCCTTCGTCTGCGGGGGATAGGTCTTGGTCGCGGAGGTCAGCCGGATGAAGCTCATGAAATCTCGCTCGGGTCGGTGGTCGGCACGCACGTGTGTGCGGCCCGGCGAGAGAGCCGGGCCGCACACCGCGATGGTCACTGCGTCGCGCGGATGTCGTCCTCGGTCTTCTTGAGCGCGCTGACGAGGTCGGCGACCGGCGTCTTCAGCAGCACGGCGCTGCCGCCGGATGCCTCGAGCACACCCTGCTGCACCGATGCCGTCTCCTGGTAGATCTTCACGAGCTTCTGGTACGTCGGGTTGTCGGCATCCTTCGCCTTGGCGGCGAAGATGTTGATGTACGGGAAGGCCGCGGGATCGGACGGGTCGTCCTGCGCGAGAAGCTGGTCCTTGGTCAGTCCGGACTTCGCGACGAAGTCGTTGTTGACGACGGCTCCGGCGAAATCGGGGAGAGAGGATGCCGTGAAGTCGGCGGCCACGGCCTCGACCTTCGCCTTGGACCCGGGCTGGATGTCGGCGGGGGTGGAGAAGATCGAGCCGCCGTCCTTGAGCGAGATCAGCCCGGCCGACTGGAGCACGAGAAGCGCGCGGGCCTGATTGGATTCGTCGTTGGGGATGGCGATGGTGCCGCCGTCGGGGATGTCGGCGACGCTCTTGTACTTCGTCGAGTACAGGCCCAGCGGGTAGATCGCGGTCGCGCCGACCGGAACCAGATCGTCGCCCGCCTTCACGTTGTAGGTCGCGAGGTAGATGATGTGCTGGAACTGGTTGAGGTCGAGTTCGCCCGCGGACAGGGCCGGGTTCGGCTGGTCGTAGGCGTCGAAGTTCACGATGTCGACGGTGATCCCTTCGGCAGCCGCGGCATCCTTGTACGTCTGCCAGTACGGGTCGCCCGCGCCGACGACGCCGATGCGGACGGGACCCTGCGCGCCGGCGGTGCCGTCAGCGGGAGCGGCGGCACCGGACGCGCACGCGCTCAGCAGCAGGGCGAGGGGAACGGCCAAGACGGCGGCCAGGGACTTTCGGGACATGGTGGTGCTCCTTGTGGATCGGGGCACCGCATCGCGCGGGATCTCTCGGCTGTCCGCGCTCGCCTCGTTGCGGTGCCTGATCGACGGTAGGCAGAGTTCATCTGCGCTGCAGAATCGCTGCGTAACATGGCGACACCGCCCGGGTGGGGCCGTCGTCTTCGTGGTTCGCGACGAGGCTTGAGACCCTGTAAGATCGATCATCGTGCATGGCGCTCCGGCTCCTTGCGCCGCCTTAGCTCAGACGGCAGAGCGATTCACTCGTAATGAATAGGTCAAGGGTTCGATTCCCTTAGGCGGCTCCACTTCTTCACCGACATCGGGGAGACCCATGGATCACGCGATCGACGCGCTGATCGAGATCTTCACCTGGGTGGGTTTCGGTGCCTTCCTCGTCCTCGCGATCGCCGTCGTGGTCGCCTGGGCGGCAGACGGGACATGGCTGCCGGCGGAGGCCATCATCGACCGTGACGGCGGTGATCCGATCGTCCGCTGGTTCGACGCAGACGGTGACGCCAACAGTGCACCGTTGTCTGCGTCCGACGCCGCGGTCATCGGCGACGCCGACGCGGCATCCATCTGGTATCGCCATGGCTGGCAGGGGCGCATGCGCCTGCAGCGGCGGCCCGCCGGACTGCGCGCGCTCACGTGGTCGGCAGCGGGCATGCTCGCGTTGGGGGTCGTCAGTCTCGTCGCGGGATGGGTGCTCTACTTCGCTCGCGGCTGAGGGCGGCGTGCGCCCGCAGATCGGGGTGGCGCGCTCGGATTATTACTAGATAAGCTAGCGACATGACTGGTCGCACCGACACCCCCACCCGCTGGCTGCGCATCGGCATCCCTGTTCTGCTCGTCCTCATCTGGTTGGTGGGCGGCTCCATCGGTGGCCCGTACTTCGGCAAGGTCGACGAGGTCGCCACCAACGATCAGTCCTCGTTCCTGCCGTCGTCGGCGGAGTCGACCCAGGTGCAGGAGCGGCTCTCGCAGTTCACCGGCGGCGACAGCATCCCGGCCGTGGTCGTCGTCACCGGCGAGGGAGTGCTGAGCGCCGCGCAGCTCACCCAGATCAGCGAGCTGGCGACCACGATCTCCGCTGTCGACGGCGTCGAGCAGGTCTCGCCGGCCATTTCGTCCGAGGACGGCGAAGCGGTGCAGTTCTTTGTGCCGATCTCGACCGCCGGCGACGTCGGTGAGACGGTCACGGCACTCCGCGAGAGCATCGAGAAGAACCTGCCGACGGGTCTGGAAGCCTGGGTCACCGGGCCCGCCGGCTTCACCGCCGATCTGGTGGCCGGGTTCCTCGGCATCGATGGGATTCTGCTCGCCGTCGCGCTCGGCGCCGTGTTCATCATCCTGGTGATCGTCTACCGATCGCCACTGTTGCCCATCCTCGTGCTGCTCACCTCGACGTTCGCCCTGTGCGTCGCACTGCTGACGGTCTGGTGGCTGGCCAAGGCCGGCATCTTCGTGCTCAACGGACAGGTCCAGGGCATCCTCTTCATCCTCGTGATCGGTGCCGCCACCGACTACGCCCTGCTCTACACGGCACGCTTCCGCGAAGCGATCGGCACGGGGGCCAAGCGATGGGATGCCGCGCTCATGGCCTGGCGCGGCGCCTTCGAGCCGATCATCGCCTCGGGCGGCACGGTCATCGCGGGACTTCTCTGCCTGCTGCTCAGCGACCTCGCCAGCAACCGCGCGCTCGGGCCGATCGCCTCGATCGGCATCGCCTTCGCGGTGCTGTCCGCCCTCACCTTCCTGCCCGCGCTGCTCGCGATCTTCGGGCGCGCGGCGTTCTGGCCGTTCATCCCGAAGGGCGCCGACGGCGACCCGGGCGACAACGCCGAGCGTCTCGTCACCGACCCCAACGCTCCTGTCCGCGGCTTCTGGGGACGCCAGGCGCGCCTGGTCGCGCGCCACGCGCGGCCGGTGTGGATCATCTCGACGGTCGTGCTGCTCGCGGCATCCGTCGGGGTGCTGCAGCTCAAGGCCGACGGCGTGCCGCAGAGCGACCTGGTGCTGGGAGCCTCGCAGGCTCGAGACGGGCAGGACGTCCTCGCGCAGCACTTCGCCGCGGGGTCGGGGAGCCCCGCGTACATCGTCGTGCCCCAGGATCGCGTCGCGGATGCCGTGACCGTGCTCGAGAAGGCGCCCGGCGTCGAGTCCGTCGCGGCGACCGCCAAAGACACCGCCTCGGGTCAGGTCGGTGTCTCGGTGCAAGGCGGCACCCCGGTGTACACGCTCGCCGGTCCGCCGAGCGCCACGCCGCCTGAGCCGACGGTGGTCGACGGTGACGTGCTGCTGGTGGCGACGCTGTCGGATGAGGCCGACTCGCTCGCGGCGGAGCAGACCGTGCGCGACCTGCGGACAACCTTCACGAGCGAGCTCGGCGCGAACGTCGCGCTGGTCGGCGGACCGACGGCGATCGATCTCGACACGAACGACACGTCGATCCGCGACCGCACTCTCATCATCCCGGTGATCCTGGCGGTCATCCTCGTCATCCTGATGCTGCTGCTGCGGGCGGTCGTCGCCCCGGTCATCCTGATCCTGAGCGTGATCCTCTCGTTCGGTGCCGCGCTCGGAGTGAGCGCGCTGGTCTTCGACAACCTGTTCCACTTCCCGGGAGCCGATCCGGCGGTGCCGCTGTACGGCTTCGTCTTCCTCGTGGCGCTCGGCGTCGACTACAACATCTTCCTGATGTCGCGCGTGCGGGAGGAGTCGAAGCGGCACGGCACCCGGCCCGGCATCCTGCGCGGCCTCGTCGCGACGGGCGGCGTCATCACCTCTGCCGGGCTCGTGCTGGCCGCGACCTTCGCGGCGCTCGGGGTGATCCCGATCCTGTTCCTCGCCCAGCTCGCGTTCATCGTCGCCTTCGGAGTGCTGCTGGACACCTTCGTCGTGCGCTCGCTGCTGGTGCCGGCGGCGACCTACGACCTCGGGCGGCGGATCTGGTGGCCCTCGCGCCTCGCGCGCTCGGACGTCGATGCTGTTCCGACCTCCTCCATTCCGGCGGCGGAAGCCACGACACGCCGGTCGCGGCGGCAGAACCGGAACGACGCGCGGGAGTTGTGAACGGGCAGCGCTGACCGCAGCGGTGTCGAAGGGTTAGCCTCGGTGGTATGACCAGAGCACTGTTCATCGTCGATGTCCAAAACGACTTCACGGAGGGCGGAGCGCTCGCCGTCGCCGGTGGCGACGCGGTTGCGCGCGGCCTGACGGCATACCTGTCCGCCCACGCCGGCGACTATGACCTCATCATCGCCTCGCGTGACTGGCATGAAGGCCACACCGACAACGGCGGTCACTTCGCGACCGATGCCGCCCCCGACTTCGTCGACACCTGGCCGGTGCACTGCGTCGCCGACACGCCCGGGGCCGATTACGACGCCGAACTCGTCACGGATGCCGTGACCCACCATGTGAAGAAGGGACAGGGCATGCCCGCCTACTCGCTGTTCGAAGGAACCACGGATGCCGGTGAGAAGGTGTCATCGCTGCTGAGCGTGCACGGCGTCACGGACGCGGACGTCGCGGGGCTCGCGACCGATTACTGCGTGCGCGCGTCGGCGCTCGACGCGATCGAGCACGGACTCCGCGTGCGCGTTCTCACGGATCTCGTCGCCGGTGTCGCCTCGGAGACCTCCGACGCTGCGCTCGCCGAGCTCGCCCACGCGGGCGCCGAGCTGGTCGGAGCGGCAGCGTGAGCGCCCCCGCCGGCTGGTACCCGGACCCCGCCGACCCCGCGGCGCGCCGCTGGTGGGACGGGACGCAGTGGACCGCGCAGACCGCTCCGGCGCCCCGGTTCGGCGAGTACGCCCCGACGGCGGGCGGGTCGACGACCGCCGCGCCTGCGGTTCCCGTCCCGCTCCCTTCGCCGGTCGCGCAGACCGCACCGGTGGCGGGCGGGTACGCGGCGTACCCTTCCGCACCCGCCTACGCCGGTGTGGGGGCCACCCCACCCGTCGTCGATGTTCCGACCAGTACGGTGTGGGTGTGGCTGGCTGTCGCGGCATCCGTCCTGCCGATGCTCTCCATCTTCCTGATCGACTGGAACGCCTACATCGCGGCCGTCGTGGCGATGTCGCGCGAGGCGTCGTCAGGCATGACCGGCATGCCGACGGAGCTGATGTCGTGGGAGGCCCGCGCGATCGGGATCTCGCTGATCGGATGGCTGTTCTACGCCGCATTCGTCGTCTTCAGCTGGCTCGACTGGCGTGAGCTGAAGCGCCGCGGCGTCGTCGCCCCCTTCGGCTGGGCGTGGTCGTTCTTCGTGCTGCTCGGCCTGGGCTCCGCGGTCTATATGATCGGCCGCGCCGTGGTGCTGCGCCGACGCACCGTGGCCGGTGGCTGGGCGCCGCTGTGGACGTGGATCGCCGCCACGGTCATCGGCTTCATCGCGTCGATATCCCTCGTCGTGTGGGTCATCGGAGAGATCGTGCAGGCGGTGTCCTTCACCGTCCAGGGCAGCTGATCGCGGCATCCGAACCGGGGCAGGCGGTGCTCAGCCGCCGCCCTTGCCTGGTCCGCCGCCTTTGCCGCCGCCGTTGTTGCCTCCGTTGTTGCCTCCTGGGCCGGCTTTATCCTTGCCTTTGTCCTTCGGGGCAACCGGTGTGGCCGGTGCTTCCTCGGGATTCGAGACGGTGTTCGCCTCGGTCGCGGCGGGCGTCGGCGTCGTGTCGACGACCCCCGTCGGCGATGGCTGGACGGTGTGCGCACCGGACAGTCCCGACCACGCTGCCAGCGCGATGACGACCGCAGCCACCGCCGCGCCGGCGCCGACGAGCACGCCGGTTCGACGCCACCGTGGCAGTGCGGACGGCGTCGCCGGAGCGAAGCGCGCGGCCGCGGCGGCTGCGGGCTCGGCGGGTGGTGCCGGTGCGGCGAGAACGCGGGTCTCGTCATCGCCGGCGCGGCGCGGGGGAGCGGCAAGCGTGTCGGAGATGGCCGCCGCGCTCGGGCGCGCCGCCGGGTCGCGGCTGAGCATCGCCGGAAGCAGCTCCGCCCACAGCGGAGACAGATGGTCGGGAACCGTGGGATCCTGCGCGAGCCTTGCGAGTACCTGCGCCGCGCCCTGGGCGGAGGGGAAGGCGCGTGTCCCGGTGAGGGCCTCGAGCAGGACCAGTCCGAGAGAGTAGACATCGGATGCGGGAGCGGGGGCGTGCCCGAGCGCGACCTCCGGGGAGAGGTAGGCGGCGGTGCCGATGAGGGTGCCGGGCTGGGTGATGCGGTCCGAGCCGAGCAGGTGCGCGATACCGAAGTCGGCGAGCTTCGCCCGCGGCGGACGGTTCGGCGTCGCGCCGGGGGCGAGCAGGATGTTCGACGGTTTGATGTCTCGGTGGACGACGCCGGCGGCGTGCACCGCGCTCAGCGCTTCGGCGAGCTCGCCGGCGATGCGGGCGACCTCGGCATCGGTCATGGGGCCGTCCGCCAGTCGCGACGACAGCGACGGGCCGTCGACGCGTTCCATGACGAGGTAGCGCGGGCCGGGGCCGGTCAGGCGCGCATCGTGCAGAACGACGAGGTTGGGGTGGGTGAGGGCGGCGAGTGCGGCCGTCTCCACGCGGACCCGCTGTCCGGCATCGAGGTCGTCCCCTGTCGCCGTGATGATCTTGATCGCGACAGTACGACCCAGCAGAAGATCCTGAGCCGCGTAGACGCGGGACATGCCGCCGGTGCCGATGAGCGCGTCGATGCGGTAGCGCTCATCGAGCACGGTCCCGGCATCGACGTCCGGAGTCTGATCGTCCACGTTCCGAGAGTAGTCGGGCGATGGATGCTGTGGTGCTGCGCGCTTGCTAGGCTGATGCCGCCCCTATAGCTCAGTTGGTTAGAGCAACGGACTTCAACAGAACACAATGGAGCGCCAGCGTAGAAATGCGCTGGATGACCGCCGCTATATGCTGGAACGCCCTGAGAGCCCGAGGTACTCGCCGGATG
>NZ_MKRU01000091.1:94105-104514 GCF_001897985.1 Microbacterium sp. 69-7
CGCAAGGGAACCTCAGAGACTACACGCGGCGCACCTGACCGGTCAGGCCGAAGGTGAAGATATAGTCCAGACTGCAAGCCGGTAGAACGGTGGCGGGGGAAACCTCGTGCAGCAGGTTAATCCGTGGGTCCAGGGTTCGAGTCCCTGTGGGGGCACCACGCAGCGATGTCCGAAGATGGTTGTAGACCACTCCCATGACGCCGCGAAACGATGACGTCCTCAGCGGGGGCGCTGGCAAGGAATGCGGCACGTGCCGCGAGACGAAGCCGCTCACAGATTTCAATCGCAAGCGACGGCGTCCCGACGGGCTTCAGGAGACGTGTCGTGAATGCAACCGTGCGTCTTCGCGACGCTACTACGCGGCGAATCGTGAACGACACGTGCGCGTTGTCGTCGCTCGCACGGCGAGGCGTCGGATCGAGGCGAAAGAGTACCTCCTCGCCTACCTGCGTTCTCATCCGTGCGTGGACTGCGGGATCGGCGACATTCGGGTTCTCGATTTCGACCACAGGCCCCAGAGCTCCAAACGCAAAGACGTGACGCAACTGGTGAAAGAGGGCTTCAGTATCCGGATCATTCAGGACGAAGTCGACAAGTGCGATGTGAGGTGCCGTAACTGCCACGCGATCGCCACCCTCGAAAGGGCACCGCAGAACTGGCGTTCGCGTGCGGAACGACACGGATGACGCGACGAGGCCGCCGACGCGCAGTGCGCCGGCGGCCTCGACCGGGGGTGATCGAAACGATCAGTTGGTGGGCATGAGCACCGAGTCGATCAGGTACACCGTGGCGTTGGCGGTCTGGACGCCACCGCAGATGACCTTGGCGCCGTTGACCATGATGTTGTCGCCCGAGCCGGTGACGGTGACGTCGCCGCCCTCGACGGTCTTGTGGGTGCCGTCGATCTCCGACGGGGCGAGCTGGCCGGGAACCACGTGGTACGTGAGGATCTTGGTCAGCGTGGCGCTGTCGGTCTTCAGGGAGTCGATCGTGGCGGCGTCGATCTTGGCGAACGCGTCATCGACGGGCGCGAAGACCGTGAACTGGCTGCCGTTGAGCGTGTCGACCAGGTTCACGTCGGGGTTCAGCTGGCCGCTGACTGCGGCGACGAGCGTCTTCAGCAGCGGGTTGTTCGAGGCGGCTGTGGCGACGGGGGCCTGCGACATCCCCTCGACGGAGCCGGAGCCGGACGGGACAGCCTCGGCGTAGGCGGCGCAGCCCGGGCCGACGAGGTTGGCGGCGGGGTCCATGGTCGACGGAGACGGAGCCATCGACTGCGTCTCTTCGCTCATCGCGGGGGGCGTGGTCGCCGAGGTCGACGACGAACCCATCGAACATGCCGACAGGGCGAAAGCGCCGGCGAGGGTGAGCGTCAGAGCGGCAGTGATCTTCTTCGTCTTGCTGAGCATGATGTCCTCCATGTGAGCGGAATGGTTAGTCCTGCCGCGCCGCGTGGTGCGGTCTCGACAGGTCCTTCGGAGCCCGAGAGATATCGGATGGGAGAAAGTTCGGATCCGTTCGATCTGGTCCGAGATCAATCCGATCGGTCGCGGACGCCGAACAACGGTCGGGCTCCGAGAATCTGCCGGCAGACGGGCGCTCAGCGCCGGGAGGCGCGGTCGTAGCACACGCGGTCTTTCCGCGCCACCCGCGCGCGGGCTGCACGACAGGAGGACGGTGATACGGCATGCTGAGAGAGATGGTCATCGACGGTGTGGACGTACCCGAGGATTCGCCGGCACGCGATCACGCCGGGGAGCTTCTGGTGCGCGTCGCCGCGGGCGACCGCGCCGCGTTCGGACAGCTCTACGACATGCTCGCGCCGCGCGCGTTCGGACTCATCCTGCGCGTGCTCGTGAACCGAGCGCTCAGCGAAGAAGTGCTCCAGGACGTGTTTCTCGAGGTGTGGCAATCCGCTTCGGGCTTCGCTCCGAACAAGGGACAGGGACGGTCCTGGGTCCTCACCATCGCCCACCGTCGCGCCGTCGACCGGGTGCGTTCCACACGCGCCAGCACCGAGCGCGACGAGAAGGCGGGACTGCGCGAACTGAACAGCGGCCAGGACAGCGTCGACGATCAGGTCGCCCTGCGTATCGAAAGCAGGCGCGTCGCCCGAGCGATGGACGCACTTCCCGATGCGCAACGCGAAGCACTGCTGCTGTCGTATGTCGGGGGATATTCTCAGAGCGAGATCGCCGCACTGGTGGGATCGCCCCTGGGGACGATCAAAACAAGAATGCGCGACGGTTTGTCGCGCCTGAGGCAGGAGATGGGGGTGACGTCATGAACGACCGCGAGTACCGAGACATCGGAGCAGACGAGTTTGCCGAGCTCTCGGCAGGGCACGCGCTGAACGCGCTGTCGCTCGACGACGAGCGCGCCTATCAGGCTGCCCTGGCCGCGCACCCCGAGTGGGAACAGGTCGCCCGCCTCGACGCGGCCACCATCGACGTCCTGGCCGACGGCATCCCGCCCGTCGCTCCGCCGATGGACCTCCGCTCGCGACTGATGCGGGCGATCGACACCGACGAGTCGCCGACCGCAGCGGATGCCGCGGCATCCACTGTCGAGGAGGAGGATCGCGCCGAAACCGCTCCGGTCGCGCCGCCGACAGAAGTGGTGCAGGCGGTGCAGCGTCGAAACTGGACGCGCGGACTTTTCGCTCTCGTCGCCTCGGTCGCACTGCTCGTCGCAATAGGGTGGGGCACCGGAGCCGTGGCCAACCTGTGGCGTACGCCGGCCGCGGTGACCGCGCTGGAGCAGATCCAGTCGGCCCCCGACGCCTCGTCGGCGCAGGTCAGCTTCCAGGGTGGCGAGGCCACGGCGCACTGGTCGGCCAGTGTCGGCAAAGTGGTGCTGGTCGCCGACGGGTTGCCCGAGCTGCCGAACGATCGCACCTTCGAACTGTGGTTCGTGCGCGGAACCCAGCCGATCGCGGCGGGCACCTTCGACGCGTCCGGCTCGGTGACCACCGCGGAGCTCAGCGGGACGATGCAGCCCGGCGACACCATCGCCGTGACCATCGAACAGGCCGGAGGCTCGCCCGACGGCAATCCGACCACCAAGCCCATCATCGCCATCCCGACCACCGCCTGAGCCCACCGCTGCGGCCGCCGGTAGCCTGGAACGATGAGCGACGAGCCCCGGGACTATCACCGCCCCGTCCATCGGCCGGCGGACACGTTCGACCGTCGGTTCGGCTCCACCGACCCGGCCGACGTGTCGCGGATCGCGCACGCCACGGCATCCGCCCTGATCACGCGCGTGCGCGACGAGCCCACGGATGCCGTCGTCGAGCGGTTGATCACGTTCACCGACGCCCACGGCCTCGAGACCGTCGCTGAGCTGTGGTCGCACTCCCCGGCGAAGTCGCTGCCCGGGACGCTGTGGCGTCTCTACCTGCTGCAGCTGATGGTGCGCGACGATGCCGCGACCGCCGCCCTGCTGTACGAGCGGGGGCGCACGGTGCTGCGCTCGGTCGACGATGTCGTCGCGGGAGCTCCGACACCGGCCGGGCCGGAGGAGCTGATGACGCTGGTCGACGAGATCCTGCGCGGCGTGTTCACCGGCGACTTCGCCGTCGCCCTGGAACGCGCCGCCTCGTTCTGCCGCGTCGAGGCCGCCGGCGCCGCGGACCTCGCCGACGACTACGACGACACCGAACCGAACCGTGCGAGTACGTTCACCACCCGGGCGCTGCGTCTGGACACCTACGCGGGCGATCTCACGGCGTGCGCCGGGCTGTGGCGGCGCGACGCGCTGACCTGACCGGGCGTGCGGCGTCGCGTGGGGCGCGGGGCGTGGGGCGTTTCGACTCGCTGCGCTCGCTCAACGACCGGGAGCCTGTCGCGCATCTTCGATCGTTGAGCGAGGAGCGCAGTGACCGGGGCGGGCGCCTCACCCGGTCGTTGAGCGAGGAGCGCAGTGACGAGTCGAAACGGAGCGTTCGGACGTCCGGGCAGAGAAGTGCCGGGCCGCAGAACGCCTCTCGGCGCGAGGCCGCTCGGAGCGGCGAAAGATGGAGCCCGGGGTTACTGCGGCCCGGCTGTTCCAGTGTAACGGACCGCCTCTGCGAGCTATTCCCGCGGTCTAGGCTCGGGTCATGGCTTGGCACTTCGCGTTGATGATCGACCCCGCCGACAGTGGCGATACTCGCTCCGATTTCGCGGGCACGTTCACCGAGGTCGATCCGGCCGCCCCCGCACTGACCGTCGGGGAGCTCAGCACTCAGCGCGGCGACGGCATCTTCGAATCGATCGGGGTCGTCGACGGTCACGCGCAGGAGGTGGAGGCGCACCTGTCACGTCTCGCGCACTCCGCCCAGCTGTGCGATTTGCCGCATCCCCACCTCGAGCAGTGGCGTCAGGCGGTCGCCCTCGCCGCCGCCGCGTGCGGTGCAGGGGAGGCCGTGATCAAGCTCATCCTGAGTCGAGGGATCGAACACGGACCGACCCCGACCGCCTGGGTGACGGCGGCGCCTGCCACTGATTTCTCGGCGGCGCGCACGCGCGGCATCCGCGTCGTCACGCTGGATCGCGGGTACACGCTCGACACGCCCGCGCGAGCGCCGTGGCTGCTGCTGGGAGCGAAGACGCTGTCGTATGCCGTGAACATGGCTGCCCTGCGCGAAGCGCACCGTCGCGGTGCGGACGACGCGATCTTCATCACGAGCGACGGCTTCGTGCTCGAGGCGCCCACCGCCTCATTGATCCTTCGCCGCGGCAACAGCTTCGTCACGCCCGCGCCGAACGCCGGCATCCTGCATGGGACCACGCAGCTCAGCCTGTTCGAGCACCTCGAGGCGCGCGGATTCGAGACCGGCTACGAGACGATCCCCGTATCGGAACTGCAGACGGCCGACGCCGCGTGGCTCGTGTCGAGCGTGCGCCTCGCCGCGCCGGTCACGGCGGTCGACGAGCGCGAACTCGCGGGGGATGCCGCCCTCACGGCATCCATGAACGCGTACCTCCTGAGCCCGCGCGACTGACGCCCCCGCATCCCCGCGTCCCCCGCGTCCCCCGCGTCCCCGGCGGCATGACGGATGCCGAACTGCGAGGCGTCGGCGGCGACACGCCGGCGGTGACCTGCGGTGACCGGCGTGTCGAGATCTGCGCCTTGCAGTTGCGTCGCGAGGAGAGGAGGCGAGGAGCGCAGCGGCGGCGGGGAGGCGGGCGTCAGATGGTGACCCGGGGCGCCTGCGCGAGCGTCGCGAGCATGCCGACGATCGCGGCTTCGACGAGATCCCAGTCGTGCACGATGAGGGCATAGTCGAATCGCAACGTCACCAGGCCCCAGGCGGCCGCGTTGGCATCGCGCACGAGGTCCTTATGGCGGTGCGACGGACCATCGTGATTGTCGACGCCATCCGCTTCGATGAGAAGTCGGTCCCCGATCAGCAGGTCGACCCGCCCGACGCCCACGACAGTGCGCTGGGTCTGCACCCGCAGGTCGAGGCGGCGAAGGCGCCAGCGCAGCAGCGACTCCAGCCCGCTGTCGGCATCGTCGCGGGCGAGGGCGAGAGCTTCGCGCCCCGCGGCATCGACCCGCTCGTGCAGCCATCGCCGACCATCGTCATCGATGAGGCCGAGTCGCAGCGCCGATTCGAGCACGACGAAGAACTCTTCGATGCCGTGGCACCGCTGGATCTGCAGCAGGACGCGCGGCACGGACGCGCTCGTCCCGGCGCGTCCGAGGGGGCCGTCATCCCAGTGTTCGACACAGCCGCATCCGCGGGGATGGTAGGTCCGCTGTCCGTCGCAGAGCCACACGTGCGTCCGCGCATCGTCGGTCAGAACCCAGAGCCCCAGGTGCCGAGCCGCAGTGACGCAGGCGAACCGTCCGCCGTGGGCGCCTATGTCTCGGGCAGCGTCGCAGGCAGCGACAGTCGTGTAGACGCCTCGGCGGCATCGGTGGAACGTACCCGCGCTGATGTGTTGTCGCAACTGGCTTCGCAACAAGCCGCAGCGCAGGAGAGCGCCGGTAGTGAAGACGGCCTGGGACGCATCGCACATGGCGACACCCTGCACAGTTCGCACGCGCATGACCGCTCGGTTCTCGGCATCCGTGGACAAATCCGCACACCGCACGGCCTGTGCAGGACGAGTTGCCGACGGTCGCCGCGTGCCGAACGGCAAGGCCCGTCAGGCGACACGCCGGGCGGATGCCGCCGCGCGCGGCGTGTCGTTACGAAACCCTTGCAGTTCGGTTGCGGTGGCCGTTCTCCGCCGGGCGACTCAGCCGAAGCGGCCGGAGACGTAGTCCTCGGTCGCCTGCACGGACGGGGCCGTGAAGATGGTGTCGGTGTTGTCGTACTCGATGAGCTTGCCGGGCTTGCCGGTACCGGCGATGTTGAAGAACGCCGTCTTGTCGGACACACGCGAGGCCTGCTGCATGTTGTGGGTGACGATGACGATCGTGTAGTCGGTCTTCAGCTCCTGGATGAGCTCCTCGATCGCGAATGTCGAGATCGGGTCCAGGGCCGAGCACGGCTCGTCCATCAGCAGCACGTCGGGGGAGACCGCGATCGCGCGCGCGATGCACAGGCGCTGCTGCTGGCCGCCCGACAGGCCCGCACCGGGCTTGTCGAGACGGTCCTTGACCTCGTTCCAGAGGTTCGCGCCCTGCAGCGAGCGCTCGACGAGGGCATCCGCGTCGCTCTTGGAGATGCGCTTGTTGTTGAGCTTGACGCCCGCCAGCACGTTCTCCTTGATCGACATCGTGGGGAACGGGTTGGGACGCTGGAAGACCATCCCGACATGGCGGCGCACGAGCACGGGGTCGACACCGGCGCCGTAGAGGTCGTCGCCGTCGACGAGGACCTTGCCCTCGACGTGGGCGCCCGGGATGACCTCGTGCATGCGGTTGAGCGTGCGGAGGAACGTGGACTTGCCGCAGCCGGACGGCCCGATGAACGCCGTCACGGCGCGGGGCTCGATGTCCATGGAGACGCCCTCCACGGCGAGGAAATCGCCGTAGTAGACGTTGAGGTTTTCGACTTCGATGCGCTTGGACACAGGGGCCTTCCTTGCTTAGCGTGCCTTCGGCGCGAAGACCATCGCGACGATCCGGGCGATCAGGTTGAAGATGACGACGAGGATGACCAGCAGCAGCGCCGCGCCCCAGGCCTGGGCCTGAGAGGCGTCGATGTCCTGCCCCGGGAAACTGTAGGCCGTGTAGGCCATGACCGGCAGGGTCTGCATCGCACCGTTGAACGGGTCGGAGTTGAAGTTGTCGGTGAAGCTCGCGGCAATGAAGATCGGCGCTGTCTCGCCGATGACACGGGCCACGGCGAGGACGACGCCGGTGATGATGCCGCTGGCGGCGGTACGCAGCACGACCTTGATGATCGTGATCGAGCGCGGCACCCCGAGAGCGAACGACGCCTCGCGGAGGTCGGCGGGCACCAGGCGCAGCATCTCCTCGGTGGAGCGGATCACGATCGGGATCATGAGCACCGAGAGGGCGATGGATGCCGAGAATCCGCTGAATGCCTTCGGACCGACGATGAGGGCGAAAAGCGAGAAGGCGAACAGACCGGCGACGATCGACGGAATGCCGGTCATCACATCGACCAGGAACGTGATCGTGCGGCGCAGCGGGTTCTTCGGCTGCGCGTACTCGATGAGGTAGACGGCGGCGAGGATGCCGATCGGCACCGAGATCAACGCCGCGATCCCCGTGATGATGAGCGTTCCGACGATGGCCTGCAGTGCGCCGGGCGTCGAGACCACGGCCAGGGTATTGGGGTCGAATGCGGTCCCGCCCACCTTGGTGATGAAGTCCCACGACATGACGCCCATGCCTTTGGAGAACACGGTCCACAGCGTCGAGATGAGCGGAGCCACGGCCAGGACGAAGGCCACCGTGACCAGACCGCGCACGACGCGGTCGGTCGACTTGCGCCTGCCTTCGACGATCGCCGAGAAGACGCCGATGGCGATCAGGTAGACGACCGCGCTGAGGATGAGCCAGGTCGCGACGTTGAAGCCGCCGAGCACGAGCTGGAGGGCGGCGATCACCGCGAGCGAGACGACGAGCACGATGGGCTCGATGAACCGCGGCAGCTGACCGCTGGTGAGCGACAGCGGCGGCGTGGACGTCGTGGCCACGGGGGTGGTGAGCTCGCTCACGAGCGCTTTCCTCTCTTGCGGCCCTTCGCGCCGGGACCCGTGGCCGCGATGATGTAGCGGGCCAGCATGTTCACGGCGAGGGAGACGACGAACAGCATCAGACCGGTGCCGATCAGCGCGGAGCGCTGCAGGTCGGTGGCGATCGGGAAGTTGAGCGCGATGTTGGCGGCGATCGTCTGCGAGTTGTAGCCGTCGGTGAGCAGAGCCACCGAGAAGATGAGGCTCGGCGAGACGATCAGGGCGATCGCCATGGTCTCGCCCAGCGCACGGCCGAGCCCGAGCAGCGTGGCCGACACCATGCCGCTGCGAGCGTAGGGGAGCACCGCGAGGCGCACCATCTCCCATCGCGTCGCGCCGAGGGCGAGGGCTGCCTCCTCGTGCAGACGCGGCGTCTGCAGGAAGATCTCGCGCGTGATGGAGGTGACGATCGGCAGGATCATCACGGCGAGCACGACGCCACCGGCGAGCATCGTGGAGCCGGTGCTCGATACCGGACCCTGGAACAGGGGGATCCAGCCGAAGTACTGGTTGAGGAAGTCGGCGAGCGGCAGGAGCAGCGGGCGCATGACGATGATGCCCCACAGGCCGAAGACGATGGAGGGCACCGCCGCGAGCAGGTCGATGATGTAGCCGAGGAAGCCGGCGATCCGTCGCGGCGCGTAGTGCGAGATGAACAGGGCGATGCCGATGGCGACGGGCGTGCCGAGGACCATGGCGATCAGCGCCGCCCAGATGCTTCCCCACAGCAGCGGCGCGACGTAGTCCCAGAAGCTCGACCAGTTGGCGTTCTGGTAGCCGGCGAGATCGCCCTGCGACCAGTTGGCGGTGATAGCGGGAAGACCCTTGAGGATGAGGAAGATCGCGACGCCCGCGAGGATGATCATGATCGATACGGCGGCCGTGGTCGACAGGCCCAGGAACACCGAGTCGCCGGCGCGACGCTTACCGACGATGTTGGAGGCCGGCTTGCGCGCGGGTGCGGTCTTGACGTCAGCCACGACGGCCCTCCGGGTCGGGCAGGGTCATGTGTACTCCTCGGGTCGGGATCGCTGAGTCCGGGTGTGTGTCCGACTCAGCAGGGTCGTCGATCGCGGATCGACGACCCTGCTCAGCCAGGTCCGGTCTGCGCAGCGTGAGCCGCGCAGACCGGACCGGGACGAGGTGTTACTTGATCGCGGCGAGCGTCTTCGCAGCGGCTGCGAGGACGGAGGCCGGCAGCGGCGCGGAGCCGGCGTTCTTCTCGGCCACCGACTGGCCGAGCGAGCTGGTCACGAAGCCGAGGTAGGACTTCACGAGCTCGGCCTGCTTGGCATCCTTGAACGTGGAGCAGATGACCGCGTAGGAGACCAGCGGGATCGGGTACGTGTCAGCCGTCAGCTTGGAGTAGTCGAACTTCTTCGACAGGTCTCCCGGAACACCGTTGGAGGCCTCGACAGCGGCGACGTCGAACGTCTTCGAGACCGCGTCACCGCTGAACGCGATCGCGGTGCCGTTGGTGAGGATCGACGCGGCGTTCAGCGAGCCGATGGCGGAGTGGTCGGCGTAGCCGATGGTGCCGGAGCCGGCCTTGACGGCCTCGACGACACCCGAGCCGCCCTTCTGCTTCGAAACGTTGCCCTGAACCGGCCAGTCCTTGCCCGCGGGGAAGGTCCACACCGACGACTGGGTCGCGGCGAGGTAGTTGGTGAAGTTCTGGGTCGTGCCGGAGCCGTCCGAGCGCGCCACGGTGGTGATCGCGCCAGCCGGAAGCGCCGTGCCGTTGTCCTTGGTGATGGCCGGGTCGGACCAGTCGGTGATCTGCAGCGCGAAGATCTTCGCGATCGTCTCGCCGCTCAGCTGCAGCTTGGTGACGCCGGGGATGTTGAAGACGATCGCGACACCGTCGAGGTAGATCGGGATGTTCACGGCACCGTCGGTGCACAGCGCCTTCGACTGAGCCGTCTGGTCGGCGTTGAGGGGCGAGTCCGAACCCGCGAAGTCGTACGCGCCGCTGAGGAAGTTCGTGACGCCGCCGCCCGAGCCCTGCGACTTGTCGTAGTTGATCTTCACGTTCTTGGCGGTCGCGTTGTACGCGGTCGTCCAGGCCTGCTGCGCGTTGGACTGGGCGCTCGATCCGCCGGCGGTGATGGTGCCGCTGAGGCTGGGGTCGATCTGGAAGGCGACGTCCGAGCTGGTGGCGGTCGGGCTCGCGCTCTCGGCCGGCGTGTTGCTGCCGGACGACGCGCAGCCCGTGAGGGCGAGGGCGGCGACGGCCGCGATGGCGCCCAGCTGGGCGATACG
>NZ_MKRU01000092.1:0-61270 GCF_001897985.1 Microbacterium sp. 69-7
CTTGCGGGCGGGTCGTTCACCGCGGCCGTGGAGGCGCCACCCGCCGCCGGCGGGGATGCGGCCCAGCTTCTTCACATCGACGTGGATCAAGGACCGGGGATGGTCGTGCTTGTAGCGCCGTCCCGTCCGGCGGGTCGCGCGGATCACCGTCCCGGTGACCGGGTCCAGCTCCCGCAGCAGCGGGACGTGGTGGCGGCGCAGCACCCGCCCCACCGTCGAGGGCTGAACGCCACGATAGCGGCCGATGCCGGCGCGATCGGAGGACGCGATCAGTGGTCGGCGTCGAGGTCGAACAGCTCGATCTGGCGCACACGCACCGCGCGCGCCGCTCGGACGCGCACGGCGCGCGCGGCGAGAGCGTCCGTGAAGCGGAAGGGGGTCGTCCGATCGGCGGCGAGCGGCGTCGGAGCCGTGACCTCGGCCGCGTGCCACGACGTCCCGTCGGCGGACCACTCCCACTCCAGCGCGTCGTCGCCCACCGCGTCCACGGCGGTCAGGGTGGCGTCCGTCACGGACGTGATCTCGGGGAACAGCCACCCCACCCAGGCCCCCGGCCGCAGGCGCACGCCGCGGTCGCCGCCCGCAGCGCCGTCGTCGACGAGTCGGCGGGCGTGGCGCACGCCGGGCGCGTGGACGATGCGACCCGACCCGCCCGTCAGATCGGGGTGCCACGGGCGCACGGGGGTCGGCTCGTCGGCGCCCAGGCTCTCGGCGGGGTCGTCGCCGAACTCGAGCTCCAGGTCGACGTCGGCGCCGAGCGCATCCACCTCCAGCACGGCACGTGTGAGCGGCGCACCGTTGACCCGGGCGGCACGCAGCACATGGGCGTCCGCGTGCGGTCGCCGCGAGCGGATGCGCAGACGCGACCCGTCGCTGCGCGCGACGGTCACGTCGTCGAGCAGCGGCGAGCCGATGACGAGCTCGCCGGAACCCAGCTCGAGCGGATACAGTCCGATCGCCGCCCACAGCCACCACGCGCTCATCTCGCCGTTGTCCTCGTCACCGGGAAAGCCCTGGCCGATGTGGCCGCCCGCGAACAGGCGTCGTGCCAACCGATGTGCTGTCGCGCCGGCGAGCCAGGGCTGATCGGTCCCGGTGTACATGTACGGGATGTGATGCGCCGGCTGATTGGAGATGGCGCACATGCCGCTGCGCAGCGCCCGCGCCTCGCGCTGCTCGTGGATGACCTGACGGTAGGCGCCGGCGAACGCGGCATCCGCGGTCTCGGGCTCGGCGAACAGGCGATCGAGGTGGATGCGCAGGCCCTGTCGGCCGTCGTAGAGGGCGGCCAGGCCGGCGCGGTCGTGCACCGCGCTCACCGACATCCCCCAGGCGTTCGTCTCGACGTAGTCGCCGCCCCAGACGCGCGGATCGAAGCGTCCGCCCGCCGTCCGGCCGTCGGCGTCGCGTCCGCGGAAGAAGCCGACGACAGGATCGAACAGCTGCCGGTAGGCGAGGGCGCGGTTTCCCAGCCAGCGCGACAGCGCCTCATCGCGCGCGGCGTCGTCGCCCGATGACGCCGCCGACAGTCGGTCTGCCAGCCGCGCCAGCGCGGCGTCGCTGACGGCGTTCTCGATGCTCCAGCTCATGCCCTCGTGGATGACCCGCGGGATGAAACCCAGGAAGCGTCCCCGCTCGATGCCCTTGCGTCCGCGGCGTGCGTCGGGTGCGCGCTCGGCGGCATTGCGCCATCCCGACGACAGGGCGGTGCGCGGGTCGTCGAGCAGTCCCCACCTTTCGCCGTCGGCGAGGATCTGGTCGCTGGAGGTGCCCACCATCGCGTCCACGTATCCGGGCGCCGTCCACCGCGGCATCCAGCCGTGACGTCGCTGCGGCTCCAGCATCCCGTCCAGCAGCTCCCGGGACCGCACCGGGTCGACCAGGCTCATCATCGGCCACGCCGTGCGGTAGGTGTCCCAGTACCCGTTGTTGACGGGGAGGCGCCCGGCCGCGATCGGCGCTCCGGTGCGCGTGTCGGTGTGCGCCCCGGCGGGGGTGAACGGATCGGCGTACGCCCACCGCGGACTCTCGGCGGATCCGACGTTCTCCTCCGCCGCGTTCGGGTAGAGGTGCAGGCGGTACAGCGCCGAGGCGAGCTGCGCACGGAGGTCGGTGTCGGCGAGGCCGCGGAAAGGGCGCTCGGATGCCGTGAGTTGCGGGATCTGCACGCTGTCGAGCACCGCGTCCCAGGCGCCGCGGGTACGATCTCGGATCTCGTCGAACGTCATCTCTTCCGGTGCCTCCAGGGCGAGCGCGCGCTGTGCCTGCTCGAGGGAGATGAAGGAGATCGCGATGCGCAGCTCGAGAGCGCCCGTGCCGGCGACGAAGCCCGCGCGTTCGCCTCGCCCGTCGTCGTCGAGGCGGCCCGAGCGGGCCGCATGACCTCGCACGACACCCGCGAAGAACGTCCGTGGCCCGTTGCCCCACCACGGGTCGGCCTCGCCCACCCAGCCCCGCACGCTGTCGCCCTGCGCGATGACGGTGCCGTGGGCTCCCGGCTGGTCGATGATGAAGCCGACCTCCGCGTCGGAGTCGTCGCCCTCGACGCGGAAGAGGCCCACGTGGTCGGTCGCCGTCGCCTCGATGCGCAGGCCGCCGTCGAGCATCGCCCACCAGACATGCGGGTGGGCGCGTTCGCTGCCCGGTGCGATCCAGCGTCGCCGCGCCGTGGGCGATGAGACGGGGATGCCGTCGAAAGGCATGACCTGCAGCACTCCGCGGTCGCCGATCCACGGGCTGGGCTGATGCGAGAACTGCACGGCCTCGAGGCGCCGGCCCTGTTCGTCGTCGTGGACGAAGGGACGGTACGGCCAGCGCTGGGCGCGGGCGTCGGTCGCCGGGGTGAGGAAGGTGAACCCGTGCGGCACCGCGACCGCGGGGACCGTGTTGCCGCGCGAGAAGCGGTCGCCGGCGTGCGAGCCCCGCCGGGTGTCCACGCGTTCGGCGGGTGAGGGGGTGGATGCCGACAGCTCCTCGACACGAAGCTCGACGAAACCGGTCACCTCGTCGGGGGTGCCGGCGTCGGTCGCGAGCGCGCTCGTTCCCAGGATGATCTCGACCTCCGCGGTCCGCCCGGCGAAGGGAGCGAGGCTCACGGTGTCGGCGTTCCACTGCTCGGGCATGCTCCAGGCCGCCGCGAACTGGCTGTCCGCGTCGAGGCGAAAGCCGTAGCGGTCGCGCACGCGGACATCGTCGCTGAGACGTTCCGCGCCGACGCGGGCGTCGACCGTCACCGCGAGCGGCGCCCATGGTGCGTGCACCGCGGCATCCCCGTCGGCGTAGAACGCCCAGTGCAGCACCGTGTCGGCGGTGCAGACGACCGCGTCGAGCCCGGGCACCGCGACGCGCTGTGCACCCTCGCCCGGCCGGAAGCCGAAACGGAACACCGGGCCGCCGAGCACACCGGCATGGGGGCGCGAGGAGGGCGGATCGGCGGGGCCGTCCGCCGGCTCCAGGAAGATCATGCGGGGTCGATCCGCAGCACCGGACCCGCTTCGCCAGCGACCACGTCGTCGACGACCCGCAGCGATCGGGCGAGTTCGTCGACCGCCGGGATCACCGTGCCGAAGCGCTCCCGATCGCCCCCGGTCGCCGTCACGGTGATCAGATGCGTCCCGGTGTCCCAGGTGTAGGTGGCGAACGGCGGCGGCGTCGCGGTGCCGCTCCGGGCCGGCGGCGTCGGCATGACCAGCCGTTCTCCCGTGCCCAGGTACGGGCCGCGGAAGTCCTCGGTGTCGTCGTACTCCATCGGCATCATGGCGCGCGCGGTGCGCAACTGCGGCGTGAGCTGCTGGATCTGCGCCATGACGACGACCAGCTCGGGGTCGGACCTCCACACCCAGACCAGGACGCGTCCGGCGGCCTTGCGCATGAGCGCGGGCGCCGCCTGGCTCATCGCCCAGGCGGCGAACGCGCCGCCCGGGCGCGCCTCGGCGCCCAGCATGCCGTTGGCCTGACCCAGCAGCATCCGGATCGCCTTCTTGCGGGCGCGACGTCCCCGCAGTCCGAACGAGTCGGTGATGGGAACCCAGCGCGTCTGGTCGGCATCGGCGGTCAGTCGGGCCATGACACCACGTTACGCGGGGCGGCTGGTTCCCGGCGGCAACGGGGCCCTCGGGTAGACTCCTCGGGGTGGCTCCGCGATCCGCGGTCTTGCCGCCGCCGCACAGATAGGCCTCGCACCCCGTGACCGACTCCGCGACACCCGACGACCCGCATCCCGCTCATCGGCCGCTCACGATCGTCATCGCCGCCGACACCTTCAGCCCCGACGTCAACGGCGCTGCGCGCTTCGCGGAGCGCCTCGCGGCCGGACTCGCCGCTCGTGGGCACGACGTGCACGTCATGACGCCGAGCGTGAAGCACTCTGTGCACGGCACCTTCCACGAGATCATCGAGGGCCAGCGGCTCACCGTGCACCGTCCACCCGGGTGGCGCTGGCCTCCGCACGACTGGCTGCGCTTCGTGTTGCCGTGGATGGCCAAGCACTACTCGCGCAGACTTCTCGACGAGGTGGCCGCCGACGTGGTCCACAGCCAGTCGCACATCGTCCTCGGGCGTGCGCTCACCCGCATCGCGCGCCAGCGCGGCATCCCCGTGATCGCCACCAACCACGTCATGGCCGAGAACATCCTCGACTTCACGACCCTGCCGCCCCTGCTGGACAAGGTGGTCGTCAAGCTCGCGTGGGACGACGCGAAGCGCACGTTCGACATGTCGCGCGCGGTCACCACGCCGACGCGCAAGGCCGCGGAGTTCCTCGAGAGCACGATCGACATCACGGGCGTCATCCCGATCAGCTGCGGCATCGACAAGCGCAACTACACGCCGAACCTGACCCCGCGGCCCCACAACCGCGTGCTGTTCGTCGGTCGGCTGACCACCGAGAAGCACGTCGAGGTCACGCTCGCGGCGATCGCGAAGCTCGCGCCGGAACTGCCCGACATCGCATTCGACATCGTCGGGGGCGGCGACCAGCGCCGCGCGCTGGAGCAGACCGCGCAACGCCTCGGCATCCAGGACCGCGTCACCTTCTACGGCCGCGTCGAGGAGGACGACCTCCGCGCCGCGTACACACGCGCCGACGTCTTCGCGATCGCGTCGATCGCCGAGCTGCAGTCGATCGCGACGATGGAGGCGATGGCCTCGGGCCTTCCCGTCGTCGCCGCCGATGCCGTCGCGCTGCCGCACCTCGTCCACGACGGGGAGAACGGGTACCTGTTCGCGCCGGGCGACGTCGACGACCTCGCCGACAAGCTGCGCCGCGTGCTGACGGCCTCGCCGGAGGAGTACCTGCGCATGCAGCAGGCGTCGCTCGACGGGGTGGAGATCCACGACATCGAGAAGACCCTCGACACGTTCGAGAAGCTCTACCGCGGCGAGCCCCTCGACGGCTGACATGCGCCTGCTGTTCGACGCGCGGTACATCCGCACCGACTTCCATGACGGCATCAGCCGGTACTCGGCCGAGCTCGCCGCGGCCGTCGCCGGTGGCGCGGCCGCGCGGGGTGTGGAGGTCGTGTTCCTGATCCACGACGAGGCGCAGCGGGCTCTCCTGCCGGAGGGTGCACGTGCGCTGCGGATTCACGCCCCCACCGCGGTGCGCGAGCCGTTCACGGCGCTCCTGCTGAACCGGTATCGTCCAGACGCCCTGTTCTCACCGATGCAGACGATCGGGGTGCTCGGCCGTCGCTTCGGTGTGATCCTCACCCTCCACGACACGATCTACTACCGGCATCGCACGCCGCCGCGGAATCTTCCCTGGTACGTCCGCGTCGGCTGGCGGCTGTTCCATCTCTCATACGTTCCGCAGCGCCTCACGCTCAACGCCGCCGATCTGGTCGCGACCGTCAGCGAGACGAGCGCGGCCGAGTTCGCCCGCGTGCGCCTGACGAAGCGGGCCGTCATCGTCGTCCCGAACGCGCCGCAGCGCCTCGGCGACCTGCTGCCGGCGGGCGTCCGGGTTGAGCCCGGCGCCGACAACCTCGTCTACATGGGCTCGTTCATGGGGTACAAGAACGTCGAGACCCTCATCCGCGCCATGGCGGAGCTTCCCGGACGTACGCTCCATCTGCTGTCGCGCATCTCGCCCGACCGTCGCGCTGAGCTCGAGCGTCTCGTCGATGGCCGCGGGGGTGCGGTGCGCTTCCACAACGGTGTGACGGATGCCGAGTACGCCGGGCTTCTGGCCGAGCGGGCCGTGCTGGTCTCGGCATCCCTCGACGAGGGCTACGGGCTTCCGGTCGCCGAGGCTCTCGCGCTGGGCGTTCCCGCTGTCGTCACCGACATGCCGATCTTCCGAGAGGTCGCCGGCGACGGTGCGCTGTACGCGCCGGGCACGGATGCCGCGGCTTTCGCCGCCGCGGTGCGTGCGATCGACGATCCCGAGCGCCGTGACGCGCTCATCGCCGCCGGATCGGCGCACATCGCGCGCTTCTCGTGGCAGCGATCGGCCGACGTGCTGCTGGATGCGCTCGACCGGCTGCCGCGACGGCGCTGACACCCCGGCGGCGGCGTTTCGACTCGCTGCGCTCGCTCAACGACCGGAGCGAGTGCCGCCCCCGGTCGTCGAGCGAGGCGCACGGCGCCCGCCGGGTAAACGGCGTCCTCACGGCAGGCGCGACCGGTCGGTCCGCACCGGCCGGTAGTCGTCGGTGATGAGGGCGCGAACGGTCGCGCCGACCGATACGACGATGACGAGTGTGAGAACGAGGAAGAAGATGAGCATGGCAGAAAAGCTATGCCCGTAGCCGAAGAGTCATGAGTGGCAGAACTGCTCAAAGGAGTAGGATTCCTGCCATGAAGACCATCGCCTGCGTCGTCCAGCCCGGTTTCGCTCCCTTCGAGTTCGGTCTGGCCTGCGAGGCGTTCGGGCTCGATCGGTCGGACGACGGCATCCCGAACTTCGACTTCCGCGTCGTCGCGCCCGACCCGGGCGCGGTGCCGAGCAACCTGCGCTTCTCGATCAACGTCGACGACGATCTGTCGTTCGCCGACGAGGCCGATCTCGTCGTCATCACCCCGATCCCGCGCGACCAGTGGGCACACGTGGACGAACGCGTGTCCGCCGTGGTCCGCCGCGCCGTCGAGCGAGGCGCCTGGGTGCTCACGGTCTGCAGCGGCTCGTTCGTGGTGGCGGCTGCCGGGGTGCTGGATGGACGGCGTGCGACGACCCATTGGCGCTACGCCGACACGATGGCCGAGATGTATCCGCGCATCGACGTCGACCCCAACGTTCTGTACGTCCAGGACGGGCGCATCATCACCAGCGCCGGCACGGCAGCAGGGCTGGACGCATGCCTTCACCTGCTGCGCCTCGAGCTCGGCGCCGAGATGACCAACACGATCGCGCGCCGCATGGTCGTCCCTCCCCAGCGCGACGGCGGCCAGGCGCAGTTCATCGCGAAGCCGCTGCCCGAATCCACCTCGCTCTCGCTCACACCGGTCACCGAGTGGATGCTGGAGAACCTCACCCTCGATCTGTCGGTTGACCAGCTCGCCGCCCGCGCGCACATGTCGCCGCGCACCTTCGCCCGCCGATTCAAAGCCGACTACGGCACGACGCCCGCGGCCTGGCTGGGACGCCAGCGCATCATCCACGCGCAGCGTCTGCTCGAGCAGACCGATCTGGGCCTGGATGCCATCGCGTCGGCGTGCGGGTTCGGCTCGGCGGCCGTCCTGCGGCAGAACTTCGCGCGCACCCTGGGGCTCACGCCCACCGCCTACCGCGCGCGCTTCACGTGCACGACGCCGCCCGCGCAGCTGGAGGCGATGGCCTCCTGACCGCGCGCGTCAGGCCAGGCGGATCGTGCGGGCCAGCTCGTCGACCACCGGGTCGAGAGCCTCGGCGAGGGGAAGGTCGGAGCTGGCGGTCATCACGACGATGTCGCGCTCGACGGTTCGCCACACCCAGTTGGTCGCCCGGACGATCGTGTCGGCCTCGGTGCGCACCCACCGGGTGGATTTGATTCCCGCTCCGAGATGCTCCGAATCGAACGGCACCACCTCGGGCTCGCGGGCGGCCGGTGCCTGCCTCTCGTGTGTGAGGTCGACCAGCGCGACATCGTCGCGATGCGGCATGTCGTAAACGTCGACGATCGCGTGCGGCGCGGTGATGTTCGGCAGATGCACGAAGCGGATCGTTCCCGATCGGTTGCTGCGCACCGCGCCGACCAGGTACGCCCGCAGCCAGTCGACCAGCTCCGCCGGTGCGGCCGTCCGCCCTTCGCCGCCGAAGGCGCGCGCGACGGCATCCGCCCACTGCTCCTCGTCGCCGAACGACTCCCAGGGGAAGAGGTTCGGTACGTAGACCCAGCGGTCGAGGTCGTAGTCCATGTCGATGGCCATGAGGTTCCTCTCAGTCCCAGCGAAGCGTCTGCAGCAGCAGATCGCCGAGCTCCGCGAGGGCGTCGACGATCGGCGCGAGCTCGGGGTCGACCATGCCGCTGATCGTACAGACGGCGAGCAGGTGCCGATCGCTATCGGGAATCGGCCATCGGAAGCGCACTCTCATCAACGGTGCCATCTCGTCGGCTCTTGTCGGCACGGCGAACCTCTCGGTTGCTCGAACGGCCTCGCCTGCGGATGTCGTCACGGTCTCGCTGATCTCGGATGCCGAGGGCCCCGGGTCGTCGCCTGTGGGTGCCGGGCCGGTGCTGATCGCGATCGCCAGCGATACCGGCGCACGCCACGGCACGCCCATCGGCACGATGAGGTCGAGTACGCCGGCCTCGCGGGCGCTGCGCGCAGCGGCGACCAGCTGAGCGGCGGTCCGGTCGATCTGCGGGCCGTAGCTGTCGCGAGGCAGGTCGCGATAATGCCGACGGACGAGGTCAGCGATGTCGTCGTCGGTGGAGTGGGCGACGGGGATGAGCAGGAAGCCCGGCGGCAGCACGAGCCGGTAGCGCGGGGGCGCGATCTCGTTCATGGTGTCCCTCACTGCCCCGGCGGACGGCGCCGCGCCCGGTTGCGATTCCAGTCCCACGGGCGGCGCGGGGCGCGACGCACGATCTCTTTCGGCGGCACCACCGTACCGTCCTCGTCGATGTACTCCCGCCACGTTCGCGGCAGCAGGCGCAGTCCGCTCAGCAGCATGCGTGCGACCGTGACGAGGATCAGGAAGAACTGGATGAACACGAGGTTGTCGACCCCGAAGAAGTTGACGCGACCCTCGTGGGCTTCCGCCGCCGCGGCGGCCGCGGCGATGTAGAGCGTCGTGCTGAAGGTCAGCACGAGCACCGTCAGAAGTGTGCTCCGCGTCGTTGCCCGCAGGCCGCGCAGCGGCAGCGGCAGCGAACCCAGGGTCAGCACCACGAGCAGCAGGGTCATGGGGTAGGCCGCCCACCACGGCGGCATGAAGGCGGGAAAGCTGTCGGGCACGGCGCCCTTGCTCACGAACGAACCGGTCACGAGCTGGCCCACCAGCAAGCCGATCGTCGGGAGTGCACCGAAGACGACCCAGAGGATGGTGGCGAGAAAGAGGCCGTCCCCGAAGCGGGCCTCCCATGCCACGCGGCGCTCGAGCGTCACGGGGTGGAGGCGGAGCGCCAGTCCGCTCCCATCGGCGCCTCGAACAGCCCCGGAACGAATCCGTACACCTCGTTGAGGCCGGTCGTGAGGGTACCCAGCGGTGTCTGGACCCCGGTCTGGTCCTGAACCCAGCTCACCAGCTGGTCACTGCGGTTGATCCCGATTCCCACCAGGTTGTAGGCGTCGAGCGACGAGCCGATCTTGCCCATCGTCCCGACGACTCCCTTCAGGCTGTCGACGCCGCTCGTCACGAGGTTGTCGATGGCGCCTCCGGCGCCGAGCCGCGCCTGCGACGCGATCTGGTCGAACTCGGAGATGATGATGCTGTCCGACTCGCGGATGCCCTTCATCGCGTCGTCGCCCCAGTGCGTGACGACCTGTGCGAAGTTCGGCCGTGCCGACAGGACGCTCGCGCTCTCCTCGGCCACCATCCGCATCGGCTGACGGATCGAGCCGACCAGGCCCCGATCGAGCAGATTGCCGATGACCTGGCGTGCGCCGTTGCCCCAGACCATCCCGGGGCTGCGCACCGCGAGTGTGGCCGCGCGGCCGCCGCGCAGGGCGACGGTGCCGAGTTTGATGCCGGCCAGCGCGGCGCTGCCGACGCCGAAGGTCAGCACGCCGATGGCGTCCAGTGCGAAATCGAACCACGACCCGTCGCCCGACGAGGCCAGCAGGAAGCTGAGCCCCATCGACACGACGGCGAGCCCCAGGGCGATGGGTGCGAGCACGGGGAAGAAGATCGACAGCACGCCGACGATGGCGGTGACGACCGTCAGAATGTCCTTGACGACCTTCAGCCACTCCGCGTTCTGGTTCACCCAGTCCAGGACGTTGTCCCACCACGAGTCGTTGAGGTCATCGCTGGACACCGTCTGCGAGATCGTGGATGCCGCGGCGTTGCCGGCGCGCTGCACGCGCTCCACCGCGGCGTCGTAGGCGGCCTTCGCCTGGGAGAGGTCCGTCGCCGCCGACGTGCTCATCGACGAGTAGCGTCGCGCGGCATCCGTCGCCTCGGCGAGCTCATTGGGGTCGACGGTCTGCTGCGTCGCCTGACGGGCCTCCGTCAGGTTGCGCTGAGCGTAGGTGTGGCGACGCTGCGCGTCGTCGTGCGCGGCGATCGCGGATGCCGCCTGCTGCTGCGCCTGCTCGAGCTCGTTCGCGAAGACGGCGAGCGCGGAGCCGGCCACTTCGTAGCGCTCCCGGATGCGGGAGAGGAAGGTCTTCGTGTCGCCGATCGTCCCGGCCAGGGCCTCGACGGCTCCGCTCGTCTCCTGCTGCGACGCACTGATGACCGCCTGCAGCATGTCGACCGCTTCCGACACCGCGCGGGCCGTGGAACTGTATCGCGAGGCGTGCCCGCGGATGCCGGCGACATCGCCGCCGATGGGTGCCATGCTCATCCGTTGCTCCCGTCCGTGAGTTTGTCGGCCAGCTGGCCGTCGACGCCTTCGAACGCGTCGGCGGCGCCATCCGCGCGCTTCTGGAGCTGGTCCACGCGATCAGCGAGATCCTTGCGTCGCCGGTCCCACCCCGACGCGAACTCGTCTACGGCGGAGGCGAGTCCGGCGTGCGGGATCATCCCCGACAGGTTGCGCGCGTCGCCGTCCGCGGCGGTGAGGGTGCCGTGGACGGTCGCGAGCTGGTTCGCGAGATTCCGGAGGTTCTCCGTATTGACGACGAGATCGGCCACGTCGTCACTCTAGGTGAGCCCCGGCGTCGTCGCGATGGGGAGGACTGCCCATCGCCGCACCGCTTGCCGCGCGCATCACGTTTTGATAAAGTTGAGTCCCGATGGCTCAAGTTTGAGCCTCGAAGATTTCAAGGAGAAGCGATGAACGCACAACCCCAGCCCGGTCAGGAGGAGCAGCAGAGCGCCCTCGAGCAGTTCGGCATCAACCTGACCGACCGTGCGCGCCAGGGCAAGCTCGACCCCGTGATCGGCCGCGACAGTGAGATCCGGCGTGTCAGCCAGGTGCTCACCCGTCGCACGAAGAACAACCCCGTCCTCATCGGCGAGCCCGGCGTCGGCAAGACCGCCGTGGTCGAGGGCCTCGCCCAGCGCATCGTCGCCGGCGACGTGGCCGAGTCGCTCAAGGACAAGGAGCTCGTCTCGCTCGACATCTCCGCGCTCGTGGCCGGTGCCATGTACCGCGGACAGTTCGAGGAGCGCCTCAAGAGCGTGCTCAAAGAGATCACCGAGTCCGAGGGTCGCATCATCACCTTCATCGACGAGCTGCACGTGCTCATGGGTGCCGGAGGTGGCGAGGGATCGGTCGCCGCCTCCAACATGCTCAAGCCGATGCTCGCGCGCGGCGAGCTCCGCCTCATCGGCGCGACGACGCTCGACGAGTATCGCGAGTTCATCGAGAAGGATGCCGCCCTCGAGCGCCGCTTCCAGCAGGTGTACGTCGGCGAGCCCAGCGTCGAGGACACCATCGCGATCCTGCGCGGCCTCAAGGAGCGCTACGAGGCGCACCACAAGGTCGCCATCGCCGACGGCGCGCTCGTGGCCGCGGCATCCCTGTCGAACCGTTACATCCCCTCGCGTCAGTTGCCGGACAAGGCCATCGACCTGATCGACGAGGCCGCGTCGCGCCTGCGCATGGAGATCGACTCCGCACCTCTCGAGATCGACGAGCTGCGCCGCCACGTCGACCGCCTCAAGCTCGAAGAGCTGGCCCTCAAGCGCGAGAAGGATGCCGCGTCGAAGGAGCGGCTGGCGACGCTTCGCGAGACCCTCAAGGTCGAGCAGGCGCGCCTCGACGAGCTGCAGGCGCGATGGGAGCGTGAGCGCGCTTCGCTGAACGCGGTCGGCGACCTCAAGACGCGCCTCGACCAGGCGCGCGTCGAGGCGGAGCGCGCCCAGCGCGAGGGCAATCTCGAGAAGGCTTCGCGGCTGTACTACGCCGAGATTCCGGCGCTGGAGCGACAGGTCGCGCAGGCCGAGAACGCGGAGGCCGCCGAGGGCGGCGAGCGGATGGTGGGCGACCAGGTGACGGATGCCGATATCGCCGCCGTCATCGCCGCGTGGACCGGCATCCCCGTCGGACGCCTGTTGCAGGGCGAGAGCGAGAAGCTCGTGCACCTCGAGGCCGAGCTCGGCAAACGGCTGATCGGCCAGAAGGACGCCGTGAAGGCGGTGGCCGATGCGGTGCGCCGCTCGCGCGCCGGCATCAGCGACCCGAACCGGCCGACGGGCTCGTTCCTCTTCCTCGGACCCACCGGTGTCGGCAAGACCGAACTGGCCAAGGCGCTCGCCGAGTTCCTCTTCGACGACGAGCGTGCGATGGTGCGCATCGACATGAGCGAGTACGGCGAGAAGCACTCGGTCGCCCGGCTGGTCGGTGCCCCTCCGGGGTACATCGGCTACGAGCAGGGCGGTCAGCTCACCGAAGCCGTGCGGCGGCGGCCGTACTCGGTGGTGCTTCTCGACGAGGTCGAGAAGGCGCACCCCGAGGTGTTCGACATCCTCCTGCAGGTGCTCGACGACGGCCGACTCACCGACGGTCAGGGGCGCACGGTCGACTTCACCAACACGATCCTGATCCTGACGTCGAACCTCGGCTCGCCGATCCTCATCGACCCGACGCTGACGCTCGCACAGAAGCGCGATCAGGTGATGGCGCTCGTGCGCACGGCGTTCCGCCCCGAGTTCCTCAACCGGCTCGATGACATCGTGATGTTCCATGCGCTCAGCCAGGACGACCTGGCACAGATCGTGGAGCTGTCGGTCGACGCCCTCCAGCGACGGCTGCGCGATCGTCGGCTCACGCTGGCGGTCACCCCCGACGCGCGAGCGTGGCTCGCCGAGCGCGGGTACGACCCGATCTTCGGGGCCCGTCCGCTGCGTCGCCTCATCCAGTCCGAGATCCAGGACCGGCTCGCGATGGCGCTGCTCTCGGGCGGTGTGCGCGACGGCGACCTCGTGCGCGTCGACGTCGCCGCCGACGGCACGAGTCTCGTGCTCACCAGCGCAGGAGCGGCGCCCGACGAGAGCGGGGATGCTGCGGCATCCGAGGATGACGACGTGATCGAGGCCGAACTGCTCGACGACTGACAACTCGCGAAAAACCACTCCGGATGCGAAAAACCACTCCTACACGTGTTTCTCGTGCGGGGAGTGGTTTTTCGTGCGGGGAGTGGTTTCTCGCGGGGCGGGGCGTCGGGGGCGGCGCCGCGCGTCAGTCGTTGACGATGAGCGACTCCGCGATGGGGCGGCGCACGCGCGGGGCCAGCTCGCGCTCGCGCAGCGCCTCGGGAGCGGCGTCGATGTCGCCGAGGGCGCCGACGGCCATCACGGTCACGGCCACGAGATCGTCGCCGAAGCCGAACGCCGCGGCGATCGCGTCACGGTCGAAGCCGCCCATCTGGTGGGTGTGCAGGCCCGAGGCGTGCGCCTGAACCGTGAAGTGGGCAGCCGCCTGGCCGGTGTCGTACGCGGCCCACGGCAGCGGCTTGCCGTCGAGCGCGGCGGCCGATGCGAACACGACGAGAGCGGCGGCGTCTGCGGCCCACGACTGGTTGAAGCCCATCAGGGCGTCCACGATCTGCGCGTGCGCGGCCGAGCCGCGACGGGCGACCACGAAGCGCCACGGCTGCGTGTTGTTGGCGGAAGGTGCCCAGCGGGCCGCCTCGAGCGCGCTGGCCAGGGCCTGCTCGTCGATCGGCGTCGCGGGGTCGAAGATGCGGGTGCTCCAGCGCTCGGCGAGGACGTCGAGAATCGGCGCGTCGGTGTCGGCGGGGTGCGCGGCGATGGTGCTCATGGTCGTCTCCTGAAGAAGGATGAAGGACGGTTTGTCGGCGGGACGCTATCGGCCCGGTCGATGCAACCGTATGCAACCGACGTCTTGTTCCCGTGAGGACCTATGAGTTTGCTGGCGGCGGAAGGATGCCGGAACTTCCGCGCTCATGACGGCGCCCCGCGCCCCCGCGTCTCGTTAGCGTGGCGTCATGACCACCATCGCGACGGCCGACCTGTACGACGAGCGCGGGGACGCGCTGGACTCGCTCGCCCTGCAGCTGCACGACTTCGGCGGACGGGCGGCGTTCGACGGCCCGGTCCGCACGATCCGCTGCCACCGTGACAACGCGCTCGTCAAGGCGACGCTCGCGACCCCGGGCGAGGGCGCCGTGCTCGTGATCGACGGCGGCGGCTCGCTGGAATCGGCGCTTGTGGGCGACCTGATCGCGGCATCCGCGGTCGCGAACGGTTGGGCCGGCCTCATCGTGCACGGCGCGATCCGCGACCGGGTTGCGATCGCCGCGCTCGATCTCGGTGTCAAGGCCCTCGGCTCGAACCCCCGCAAGAGCGCGAAGGCGGGCGTCGGCGCGCTCGACGTGCCGGTGGAGATCGCCGGCGTCGTGTTCCGTCCCGGGGCCCATGTCTGGGCGGATGCCGACGGTGTGCTCGTGGAGCGCTGACACGCGGCGGCGGCATCGACTGGCAGACTGATCCCGGAAACCGGGGCTCGTGCGCCCGAGACAGCCGAGGAGAGGTGAACGGTGCCGCTGATCTTCCTGCTGGGCTTCGTCGTGATCGGTCTGTGGTCGGTCGTCGCTCATCGTTTCGAACGCACCGGCGTCGCCGGTCCGGCCGTGCTCGCTCTCGCCGGAGCGGTGCTCGTGCTCATCGACGTCACCGGCTTCTCCGATGCGGTGGGCAGTGACGCCGCCGAGCACGTCGTGGAGCTGATCCTCGCCGTGCTGCTGTTCGTCGATGCTTGCGAGGTGAGCGGGGGCGTCTTCGGCGGCGAAGGGCGAACGATCGCGCGCCTCGTGCTCGTCGCCCTGCCGCTGTCGATCTTGGCGGTCGTGGTGAGCGGACTGTTCCTGCTGCCCCACCTCAGCGTCTTCATCCTCATCGTCGTCGCGTGCGTCATCATGCCCACCGACTTCGCGCCGGCGGCGACGCTGCTGCGCTCGCCGCGCATCCCCGCCCGGGTGCGCCAGATCCTGAACATCGAAAGCGGCTACAACGACGGGTTGGTCTCGCCGGTGTTCGCCATGGCGCTGGCCGCGGCGATCGCCTGGCCGACGATCCTGGCGGCCGTCAACTCCGACACCCTGTCACCCGAGAACGAATCGCAGCTCGAAGAGCGGTTGGGCGAGTTCTTCGAGGCCTTCTTCGGGGCCGTCCCCGCCACCGCGATCGCGATTGTCGTCGGCGCGGTCATCGGCGGTGTCTTCGGCGTGTGCGTGCGATGGGCCTCGCGCCGCGGCTGGGCCGACGCCCCCGGCATCCGCTACGTCATGCTTCTCGTTCCCCTCATCGCCTTCGGCGTCGCGACACTCAGCACCCTCGCGGCGAACGGCTTCGTCGCGGCGTTCGTCGCCGGCATCGTCTACCGCATCGCACGGACCAAGCGCACCGACGAGCGCACGATCCCGCACCCCGAGATCCTTCTCGTCGAAGAAGCCGGCACCCTCGCCGCCAACATCGTGTGGTTCGTCCTGGGGGCCATGACCACCGTTGTCATCGTCAACGGCGTGGACTGGCGTCTGCTCGTGCTCGTCGTCCTGGCGTTGACGTTGTTCCGCATCGTGCCGGTGTACCTGTCGATGCTGGGATCGCCCGTGCCCTGGGGGTCGCGCACCCTCATCGGGGTGATCGGCCCGCGCGGCACCGCGACGATCGTGTTCGGGCTGCTTGCCTTCAACAAGCTGCCCGACGCGGAGGCCTACGACGTCCTCGCGATCATGGTGTTCACCGTCGTCGGCAGCATCCTGCTGCACGGCATCGCCGTTCCGCAGTTCGTCAATCGACGGATGCCGGTGCTCGCGCAGCCCGCGACGGCACCGGCATCCGCCGATCACTGACCCGTGTCGGGGTGTGTCCACGTCATCCGGCGAGGGCCTCGGAGAGCTTGACGCGCGCCCCCATCCGCAACAGCGAGTTCTGGTAGATCTTCGCGCCCACCCAGATGGCCGCCGCGCAGGTGACCAGCATGACCACGAGCGACAGCAGCGGCTCCCACCACTGCGCGTCACCCAGGAAGATGCGCACGGGCATGCCGACGGGGGCCGAGAACGGCACGTAGGACATGATCGTCATCACCAGCGGGTTGTCGTTGAAGAAGATGACGAGGAAGTACGGCGCCATCACCAGCATGGTCAGCGGCGTCGTGGTCGAGCCGATGTCCTCCATCCGCGACACCATCGCCGCCGCGGCGGCGAACAGTGCGGCGAGCAGGATGAAGCCGAAGAGGAAGAAGACGGCGAACCAGGCGATGGGGGCGCCGAGCCCGGCGAGCAGGCTGCTCTGCCCGGTGACGGTGAAGCCGATGATCGCGATCGCGGCGAGGCCGATGATCTGGCCCATCGCGAGGATCGTGTTGCCGATGACCTTGCCGGCCAGCAGCGCCCGCACGGGGACGGCGGAGATGAGCAGTTCGACAACGCGAGTCTGCTTCTCCTCCACGACGGACTGCGCGATCGTCGAGCCGAAGGTCAGTGCCGCCATGAAGAAGATGAGCCCGAATCCGAGCGCGACGAGGTAGCGCAGTCCCGGGTGCACGCTCGACGGGTCGAGCAGCTCCACCTGCGGGGTGAGGCTCAGCGCTTGCAGCAGGGACGACGGGGCTGTCTCCTTCGCGACGACGGTGTACTCGAACGGCGCGGCGCCGCCGGGGATGAGCGCGGCGTCGACGGTGCCGTCCTGCACGAGCGCGCGTGCGGCGTCGGCATCGGCGACCTCGGTGGTCTTCACGAGCGGGTTGTCGGCGACCGATGCGGCGGTGTCGGCGGTGACGGCGACCGGGGTCCGGCTGTCGGACTGTGCCGAGAAGCCTCCCCACAGCACACCGACGAGCGCGAGCACGAAGAGGATGCCGGTGGAGATGAGATACGCCTTGCTGCGGAGCTTGGATCCCACCTCGCGCTCGGCGACGAGCCACGTGCTCTGGGCAAAGGATGGAGCGCTGACGTTCACTGGATGACCTCCTTGAAGATCTGGGCGAGAGAGGGCTGCTGAGGCGAGAAACTGGCGACATCGCCCGCGGAGACCGCGCGCTGCAGCACCCGCTGCGCGGCGGCATCCCCATCGACGTCGAACAGTGCGTAGCCGCCGTCGAACGAGAGCACGTCCACGCCAGGCTCGTCACGGAGCCAGCCGAGATCGCCGCCGGAGATCAGCTCGTAGCGGTGCTGGGCGTGCTCGGCGCGGAGGGCGTCGCGAGTGCCGGCGGCGCGGATCGTGCCGTCCGCGATGATGACGAGGTCGTCGCAGAGCCGTTCGACGACGTCGAGCTGGTGCGACGAGAACAGGACGGCCGCGCCCTGGGCCGCCCGCGCCTGCAGGACGCCCGCGACGACATCGACGGCGAGCGGATCGAGACCCGAGAACGGCTCGTCGAGGATGAGCACCTGCGGGTCGTGCACGAGAGCGGCGGCGATCTGCGCGCGCTGCTGATTTCCCAGCGAGAGGGTCTCGACGTTGTCGCGGAGGCGCTCGCCGAGACCGAGCTCCACGAGCAGCGCCTCGGCGCGCGCGGTGGCCTCGGCCTTGTCGAACCCGTGCAGGCGGGCGAGGTAGACGATGTGCTCCAGAACCCGCATCTTCGGGTACAGCCCGCGCTCCTCCGGCATGTAGCCGAAGAGGCGTCGGTCGGCCGCGGTGACGGGGGCGCCGTCGAGGGTGACCTCCCCGCTGTCGCGGCCGAGCACGCCGAGCACGATGCGCATGGTCGTCGTCTTGCCGGCGCCGTTGCCGCCCACGAATCCGGTCAGGCGCCCCGACGCCACGCGGAAGCTCACGTCGTCGAGCACCCGCTTCACGCCGTAGCTCTTGGTGATGCCGTTCAGTTCGAGCATGTTCTCCTCCTCTGCTTGCCGTTGACTCCACGTTAGGAAGGGCGGATGCCGCAGACCTCCCCCCTGAGGCGGGAATCCGTAGCGCAATCCGCTGCGCGGCGGCATCTGCCGGGCCTCGGCATCCCCCATGTGGGGGAGTGTGTGTTCCGCAGTTCTCACGGCGCAGGAGCGCGGCGCACTCGGTGAATTCCCAGCAATGGGTAACACCGCGTCCACCATTTGCTCAGGCGAGCTCTCCTAAACTCTGTCGAGTGACGAGCGCTCCTGAGGTGACCCGCGCCCTCGGCGCCCGTGTATCCGACCGTGCCCGCGAGTGGTGGCCCCGTGCCCTGCACTTCGCGTTCACCCGTCGTGGCCTGCTCATCGGCTTCGCCGTCGTGCACGCCCTCTTCTTCCTCGCTCTGCTGAAGGTCATGATCTTTGGCGGCACGGAGGGCGACCTTCCGCTGTACCGCCTGTGGGCGGAGCAGGCGGCCCACGGGCACTGGCCCGTGATCGACATGCCGTGGGTCTACCCGGCCGGTGCTCTCGCGCCGATCATGGCCGCGATCGTCGCCGGCCCCTGGAACTACCAGCTCGTCTGGCTCCTCATGATGGTGGGCGCGAACTTCTTCGCCGTCCTCGCGCTCACCGACAACCTGCGCAACCGCAAGGGCTACGTCGCCGCCTGGTACTGGTTGGCGATCCAGGTGCTTCTCGCGCCCGTCTCGATGCTGCGTCTCGAGGGCTTCGCCGCACCGCTGGCCATCGCCGGTCTCGTCTGGCTCGTCCGTCGACCGTTCATCGCGGGGGTGCTGATCGCCGCGGCGACATGGATCAAGGTCGCCCCGGCGGCTTTGGCCGCCGCCGCCGTCGCCGTCTCGTCGTTGCGCATGCGCATCATCGCCGGTGGACTGGCCTTGAGCGCCGCCATCGCCGGCGTGGTTGTCGCCTTCGGCGGCGCCTCCAACCTCTTCAGCTTCGCCACGATCCAGGGCGACCGCGCCCTGCAGCTCGAGGCTCCCGTCGCCACCCCCTGGGTGTGGGCGACGGTGCTGGGTCTTCCCGGGGCTCAGATCCACCAGAACTACGTCCTGGCGACGCGTGAGGTCGCCGGTCCCGGCGCCACCGCCGCGGGCGTGCTGGTCGGCTACGCCATGCCGATCGCCTTCATGGTGATCCTCGTCCTGCTCTGGCGTGCGCGTCGTCGTGCGCTCCAGGAGGGCGCCCTGTCCCGCATCGGCGAGCAGCACCTGATCCTTCGCGGAGCGTTCGCGTTGACGTCGGCTCTCATCGTGTTCAACAAGGTCGGCTCGCCGCAGTACATTCTGTGGCTTGCCCCCGTCGTCGCCGCCGGCCTGCTGATCGACCGCAAGGCGTGGACGTCGATCGCCGTCTGGCTGGCGGTCACGTGCTTCCTGACGACCCTCGTGTTCCCGGTGCTGTACCTGCCGCTGATCGATGCTCACCCGTTCGCCGCGGGCGTGCTGCTCGCCCGCAACGTGCTGCTGGTCGGCATGTTCGGCTGGAGCCTCGTGGTGCTGTGGCGTCCCGACGCGACCCTGGTCTCGCTGCGCGAGCGCCTGGCGCGCGCCGCGACGACGGCCACCACGGGATCGATCCCGGTCGCCGCTCGCTGACACGGCGGCCAGCTCGCGTCAGACCATGCCGTGCCGGTGTGCGTAGACCACGGCGGCCACGCGGTCTCGCGCTCCGAGCTTCTGCAGCACGTTCGACACGTGCGTCTTGACGGTCGCCTCGCCGATGAACAGGGCGGCGGCGATCTCGGCGTTGCTGTAGGCCTCGGCGAGCAGACGCAGGACGTCATCCTCACGCTCGGTGAGTTCGATCGCCGGCGCTGTGCGGACGGTCGCTGACGAGGCCGGCCCGGGCGCCGGTGGCAGCGCGGCGGCAATCCGGGCGTCGGTGTCGACCGGCGACGCCGCGAACCGCTCGATCACGCGGCGGGTGACCGCCGGCGACAGGAGTGCGTCGCCCGCGGCGGCGACGCGCACCGCGGTGACGAGCTCCTCCGGGCCGGCATTCTTCAGGAGGAAGCCGCTCGCGCCCGCGTGCAGCGCGTGGAACAGATAGTCGTCACGGTCGAACGTGGTCACGATGACGACGACGGCCGTGACCGACGGGTCGGCCACGATGCGACGGGTCGCTTCGAGCCCGTCCATATCGGGCATCTGCACATCCATGCAGATCACATCGGGATGCAGAGCGGATGCCGCAGCCATCGCCTCCGATCCCGTTGCGGCCTCGCCCACGACCGTGATGTCGTGCTGCGCCTCCAGGATCATGCGGAAGCCGGCTCGCATGACGGCGTGATCGTCGACGAGCAGCACCCGCACCGGCTCACTCATCGCCCTGCCTCCGCGATCGTTGCCGCGCGAGGCGATGATGTTCGGGTCGAGGAGCCTCCGAGCCGTGAGGGCACGCGGGCGCGCACGAGGAAACCGCCACGCGGCCGCGGCCCTGCTTCGAGTGTTCCGCCCGACGCCGCCGCGCGTTCGCGCATCCCGACGATGCCGAGCCCGGCCCGCCCCGCGACCTGCTCGCGGCCGCGGTTGGCGACCTCGAGCTCGACGTGATCGTCGTCGAAGCGCAGCCGGACGTCGGCCGCGGCATCCGGACCTCCGTGACGCCGCGCGTTCGTGAGCGCCTCCTGCGCGATGCGGTACAGGTTCACCTGCACCAGCTCGGGCAGCTCGGTCGGGTCACCTACCACCGCGAAGGTCGTGGGCATGCCGTTCTCATTCGCGTGCGCGATGAGCTCGGGGATCGACTGCAGGCGCACCGTCGAGGCGGCGGGGGTGTCGGCGTCGGGGGTGCGGAGGGTCTCGAGCAGCTGGCGCAGCTCGGTCAGCGCCTCGCGCGCCGACGTCTCCACCGTCACCAACGCCTCCCGGGCTGCGGCGGTGTCGTCGTCGAGCACGGTGCGCGCCGCCCCCGCCTGCACGCCCATGGCCGACACATGGTGGGCGACGACGTCGTGCAGTTCACGGGCGATACGGACGCGATCCAGGGCGACCGCCTGGGCGGCGGTGATCTCGCGTTCGCGTTCGAGTTCGGCGGTGCGCTCTTCGAGCACCGCGCGCGCACGGGCGTCGGCCCAGGCGCGCTCTCCGAAGAAGTACGCGCCGCCGAAGTAGGCCGCGTTCACGAGGAACTGGATGATCATGTACGCGGCGAACGGGGAGAACAGGCCCGCCCGGGAGGGCCCGTCGCCGTCCGGATCGGTCGCGCTCTGGAAGGTCACCACGAGAAGCCAGACGAACATGCCCGCGATCACCGCGAGCCGCACGACGGTTGCGCGCCGGCGGTCGCTCACCCACGCCCCGACGGTGTACATGGCGATGAACAGGGCCACGTTGCCGACGTAGATCTCCGGGATGCGTACCGAGACACCGACGAAGAATGCGAGCGCGACGACGATGAGCGTCGTTTCGGGAAAGCGCCGGCGCAGGGCCAGAGGGAGAGTGAGGGCGGCGACGTACACGAGCGCCCAGCCGAAGGCGGGGGTGTTCTCGCCGTAGAAGCCGGCCACCGTGCCCAGCCACGCGCTGATCACGGCACTCATCAACAGTGCGAGCGCGAGCCACACATCGTTGCGACGCTGCGCGGGCGTGGTCGTGCGGACGAGGGCGGCGGAGCTCATCCTTCCACGCTAGGGGCAGCCGGATGCCGCGGCATCCCCCCTGAGAGGGAGAGGGTCTCGACCTCATCGCGCCGGGGGTGCATGCTCTGGGTATGACGAGCATCTTCGTGAACATTCCGACGAACGACCTCGAGCGCAGCGTCGCCTTCTACCGGGCGCTCGGCTGCGCCATCAACCCCAACTTCACCGACGAGAACGCGGCGTGCGTCGTCTGGTCGCACGACATCTTCTTCATGGTGCTGCGCCGGGAGTTCTTCGCGACCTTCACGGACAAGCCCATCGGAGAGCCCAAGGAGTGGGCCCAGGTGTCGCTGTCGTTCACGCGGGACTCGCGCGCCGACGTCGACGCGATCGTCGAGGCGGGCGTGGCTGCCGGTGGCACCGAGCCGCACCCCGTTCAGGACTACGGCTTCATGTACAGCCGCGACCTGGACGATCCCGACGGTAACAGCCTCGGCTTCCTCTACATGGACCCCGTCGCGGCCGAGCAGGGACCCCCGGCGGAGACCGCGTGATGCGCGGGCGGATCGTCATCGACCTGTTCACGACGCTCGACGGCGTCGCCCAGGCGCCGGGCGGCCCCGACGAAGACACCAGCGGCGGGTTCCCGTTCGGCGGCTGGCAGGCGCCGTTCGAGGACGCCGTCATCGGCGAGGACGTCGGCAGCGGCATCCGCCGGATGGACGCGCTGCTGCTCGGCCGACGCACCTACGACATCTTCGCCGGGTACTGGCCGCACCACACCGACGGGCCGGAGGGGTTCATCGGTCGGCACTTCGATGCCATCCCGAAGTATGTCGCGACCCGGGCCGGTGTCGACCCGGAATGGGCGGGCACCAGCGTGCTGACCGGCTCGGACGCCGAGGTCGCGGCGGCCGTGGATGCGCTGCGCGACCGTCACGCCGAGGTGCACGTGATCGGCAGCGTCGACTTCTCGCAGACGCTGCTTCGCACCCGTCTGTACGACGAGCTGAAGCTGTGGGTGCACCCGGTGGTGCTCGGTCGGGGCAAGAAGGTGTTTCCGGACGGCGCGGCACCGGCACGGCTGCGGCTGATCGCACCCGCCGTATCGGGACCGACCGGCACGCTTCTGCTGCGCTACGCCCCCGACGGCGACGTCGTCACGGGCGACATGACCTGAGTTCGCCCGGTCACCAGATCATCGGGCGGTCGTCGTCGTCCGGGCCGTCGAGGTCCAGGTCGACGACGACGGGGACGTGATCGCTCGGGATCTCGCCCTTGCGCTCGTCACGGTGGATGGATGCCGCGGTCACCGCGTCGGCGAACGCGTGCGAGCCGAGGATGAAGTCGATGCGCAGGCCCTCGTTGCGGGGGAAGCGCAGCTGCTTGTAGTCCCAGTAGGTGTACCCCGTGGGAACGAGGGGGCGGACGGTGTCGGCCAAGCCGGCATCCAGGAGCGCCTGGAAGGCGGCGCGCTCGGGCGGGGAGACGTGCGTGGTCACGCCTTCGATGACCGTGGGGTCGCCGTTGTCGGCATCCGTGGGGGCGATGTTAAAGTCGCCGGTGAGCGCGAGCGCCCGGTCGGGATCGGCCGCGAGCGTGTCGGCCGTGTAGCCGCGGAGGGCCTCCAGCCAGTCGAGCTTGTAGCGGTAGTGCGGATCGTCGAGGCCGCGCCCGTTGGGCACGTACAGGCTCCACACCTCGACGCCGCCGATGGTCGCGCCGAGCGCGCGGGCCTCGAGCGGAGCGCCGGGGCCATCGTGACCCTTCGCGAAGCCGGGCATGCCCGGGAATCCGACCTGCAGGTTCTCGATCGGCTCACGGCTGGCGATCGCGACCCCGTTCCACTGGTTGAGCCCGTGCGCCTCGACGGTGAAGCCCGCGTCTTCGAAAGCCTCGTACGGGAACTGCTCGGGCTTGCACTTGATCTCCTGCATCGCCAGCACGTCGATGCCCTCGCGGACGGCGAAGTCGACGGTGCGGACGACGCGGGCGCGGATCGAGTTGACGTTCCAGGTGGCGATGCGCATGGCATCCAGCGTATTGGCCCCCGCGCTGGGGTCGGCGCCCCGCCGTCCCGCCGTCGCGTATTCAGTCTCCGCGGCCCGCGGCATCCCGCTGCGGCCCGTCTTGGCACGCTGCGTCACCACGCCGCATCGCAACCAGACTGAATACGGAACGCGCACGCGGGCGGCGGGTCACAGTGCCCGCAGGATGTCCTCCACCCGCTGCTTGGCGTCGCCGAAGAGCATCTGCGTGTTGTCGCGGAAGAACAGCGGGTTCTGCACGCCCGCGTAGCCGGAGGCCATCGACCGCTTGAACACCACGACGCTGCGCGCTTCCCACACGTGCAGCACGGGCATGCCCGCGATGGGCGAGCCGGGGTCCTCTGCCGCGGCGGGATTGACCGTGTCGTTCGCCCCGATGACGAGCACGACGTCGGTGTCGGCGAAGTCGTCGTTGATCTCGTCGAGCTCCAGCACGATGTCGTACGGCACCTTGGCCTCGGCCAGCAGCACGTTCATGTGGCCCGGCAGGCGCCCGGCGACGGGATGGATGCCGAAGCGCACCTCGACGCCCCGTTCGCGCAGCCGCTTCGTGAGGTCGGCGACCGGGTACTGCGCCTGGGCGACGGCCATGCCGTAGCCGGGGGTGATGATGACCGACCGTGCGTCGCGGAGGAGCTCGGCGACGGCTGCGGCATCCGTCTCGTGATGCTCGCCTTCCTCGGCCTCGGCGCTGCGGGGAGCCTCGATGCCGAATCCGCCGGCGATGACCGAGAGGAACGACCGGTTCATCGCCGTGCACATGATGTACGACAGGTACGCACCCGACGAACCGACGAGGGCGCCAGTGACGATGAGCAGGTCGTTGTTCAGGAGGAACCCGGCGGCGGCCGCAGCCCAGCCGGAGTAGCTGTTGAGCATCGAGACGACGACCGGCATGTCGCCGCCGCCGATCGAGGCCACCAGGTGCCAGCCGAGGGCGAGGGCGAGCGCGGTCACGGCGACGAGCAGCCAGATCGACGGGGTCGCGACATACCAGACCGTGAGCACGAGAAAGAGTGCCAGGGCGCCGATGTTGAGGGCGTTCTTGCCGGGCAGCATGAGCGGCTTCGACGACATCCGCCCGGAGAGTTTGAGGAAGGCGACGATCGACCCCGTGAAGGTGACGGCGCCGATGAAGACGCCGATGAACACCTCGGCGTGATGGATGCCGATGAGCTCGGGCGCGATCCCGTCGGCGTACAGGTGGCCGTTCCAGCCGACGAGCACGGCCGCGAGGCCCACGAAGGAGTGGAGCAGGGCGATGAGCTCGGGCATGCCGGTCATCTCGACGACGCGCGCCCGCCACAGGCCGATGGCGCCGCCGACCACGACCGCGGCGACGAGCAGCCCGATCCCGAGCGCGGCGGAAGCGCCGTCCAGAACGAGGGTGCCGTTCGCGACGACGAGCACGAGGGTGGCCAGCAGGGCGATCGTCATGCCGACGATGCCGTAGACGACGCCGCGGCGCGCGGTCTCCTGTGTGCTGAGCCCGGCGAGGGCGAGGATGAACAGCAGCGCCGCGACGATGTACGCGGCGGTGGCGACGGACTGGGCGAGCGCGAGCGCCCCGGCCGTCTCGGAGGTGGCGACGATGGTCACTTCTGGTCGCCCTTCTGGAACATGGCGAGCATGCGACGGGTCACCGCGAAGCCTCCGAAGATGTTGATGGATGCCAGGAGCACCGCGATCGCCGCGAGCACCTGCACCACGGGGTTCGGCACGACGATCTGGCTCATGGCGCCGACGACGATGATGCCGCTGATCGCGTTGGTGACGCTCATCAGCGGCGTGTGCAGGGCGTGGGCGACCCTGCCGATGACGGAGAACCCGATCACGACCGAGAGGGTCAGCACGAGGATGTGCTGGGGCAGGGGCGCGGGCGCGACGGCGCACACGAGGAACAGGGCGGCGATGCCGGCGACGATCAGGCCGCTCTTCGCTCCCGCCGAGAGCCCTTTCCTGGCGGCGGGGGCCGGCGCGGATGCCGCGGCATCCGTCCCGGGCTTCGCCGGCGCGGCAGAGACCTGCACCGGGGGCGGCGGCCAGGTGATCGCGCCGTCACGCGTAACGGTGACGGCGCGCTGCACGACGTCGGTGTCGTCGATCGCGAGCTGCCCGTCTTTGCCCGGGGTGAGGAGGGTGAGGAGGTTCAGCAGGTTGGTGCCGTAGAGCTGCGACGCCTGCTGGGGGAGACGGCCGGCGAGGTCGGTGTAGCCGAGGATGATCACGCCGTTCGCGGTGACGACGCGCTCGCCGGCGACGGAGCCCTCGACGTTGCCCCCCTGGCCCGCGGCCATGTCGACGATGACGCTTCCCGGCTTCATCGCGGCGACGTCGGCGGCGGTGAGCAGGCGCGGGGCCGCGCGGCCCGGGATGAGCGCGGTCGTGATGACGATGTCGACGTCGGCGGCCTGGTCGCTGTAGAGCTTGGCGGCCGCGGCGTCGTAGGCGGCACTGGTGGCCTTCGCGTAGCCGTCGGTCGACACTTCCTTCTGCTCGTCGGGCACGACGACCTCGAGGTAGGTGCCGCCGATCGAGGCGACCTGGTCGGCGACCTCGGGGCGGGGATCGGTGGCGCGGACGATCGCGCCGAGGCTCGAGGCGGCGCCGATCGCGGCGAGACCGGCGACGCCGGCCCCGGCGACCAGCACCTTCGCGGGCGGCACCTTGCCGGCGGCGGTGACCTGTCCGGTGAAGAAGCGGCCGAACTCGTTCGCGGCCTCGACGACCGCGCGGTAGCCGGCGATGTTGGCCATCGAGCTGAGCACGTCCATCGACTGCGCCCGGGAGATGCGCGGCACGGCGTCCATCGCGAGGGCGGTCACGCCGCGGGCGGCGAGGGCGGCGAGCAGGTCGGGGCTGAGCGCCGGGCTCAGGATGCCGATGAGCGTCGCCCCCGGCTGCAGCAGCGCGATCTCGGCATCCGTGGGGGCCGCGACCGACAGGACGACATCGGCGCCCCAGGCGTCGTCGCGGGTGGCGACGGTGGCGCCGGCGGCGGTGTACGCGGCATCCGGGAACGACGATGCGGCGCCGGCGCCGGCCTCGACGCTCACGTCGTAGCCGAGCGCGCGGATCTTGCCGACGGTGGTGGGGGAGGCGGCGACGCGGGTCTCGCCGTCCCGCTCGCGGACGATGCCGATACGGGCCATGGTGCTCCTTCGATCCGGTCGGCCGCAGCGCCCGGGATCGCCCGGGCACCGCGCCGGGTGACGTTCCCGACTCTAGGGTGCGGGGTGGATGCCGCGGGCAGAGATGCTGCGGAAATAATCCCGGTTCTTCGCTTCCGTAGACTCTTCAGCATGACCGCCGCCTCCACGCCCGAGCTCGAGTCCGAGCGTCGCGCCCTCGTCGACCTCATCGCCGCCGAAGCCGTCTTCCACGGCGACTTCACGCTCTCCAGCGGCAAGAAGGCGACGTACTACGTCGACATGCGCAAGCTCACGCTCGACCACCGCGCGGCTCCCGCGATCGGCCGGCTCGTGCTCGACGCGGTGCGCGACCTGAACGCGGATGCCGTGGGCGGCCTCACCCTGGGTGCGGACCCGATCGCGAACGCTGTCATGCACGCGTCGGTCGCCGCCGGCACGCCCGTGGATGCGTTCGTCGTGCGCAAGGAGCCGAAGGACCACGGTCGCGGTCGCCAGATCGAGGGCGCCGAGGTGACCGGCAAGCGTGTCGTCATCGTCGAGGACACCTCCACGACGGGCGGCTCGCCCCTGAAGGCCGCCGAGGTCGTCGCGGCTGCCGGTGCCGAGATCGTGGCGGTCGTCACGGTCGTCGACCGCAAGACCGGCGCGCAGGCGGCGGTCGAGGCCGCCGGCTATGAGTGGCGCTCGATCATCGACCTCGACGACCTGGGCCTGCAGGCGCAGTAGGGCCCCGCTTCGGCCGCAACGGATTCGGATGCCGTGAGCTCACAGATCCGCATCCGTCGTCGGCATCCGATTCTGGCGACGATGACCGGGGAGAGGTGGCGTCAGCGGAAGATGGGCAGCTGCGACGCCAGCGCGAGCACGAGGCCCGCAAGGGTGAGCAGCAGGATGCCGCGGCCGTTCGGCAGCGGCGTCCCCTGCGGCGCATCGCGGCGACCCCGCACGAAGAGCACCAGCGCGACGATCAGGAGGATCATCGCGGTCACGACGAAGACGATGGCGATCACCGGTCGCTCCCCTCGCCGCCGTCGCGCCCGCGACCGCGGATGAACTGCACGACGAACACCACGAGCGTCCCGACCAGCACCACGCCGGTCGAGGCGAACAGCAGCGTCTGATCGGTCGCGTTCACGATGTCTCCTCCGCCCGTGCGGAGGCGGGCAGTCTCAGCCTAGTCGGGCGCGGGGGACGAGTCCATGACAGTCGACGGACGTCGGTGACGGGCGCGCGCTCGATGTGGATGGGCTCACCGTCGACCTCCACGACCACGTCGTTGACCGGTCCGGCGAGCTCGGCGAAGAACAGCTGCGTGCGAAGTCCGAGACCAGTGCGACCGTGCCCGAGCGGGCCGTGCGCAGGGTCTTCGCGGTCACGTTCGCGCGGTAGCCGAGCTCGTCGGCCGCCCGGCGAACGCGGGCCATCGTCTCGACGGACAGACGCTGGTCGAGGCGACCGTTCAACGCGAACGAGGCCGCCGAGCGCGACACGCCCGCCCTCTCTGCGACCTCGGTGAGGGTGACCCGCCGACCGGAGCTGCGTTCCGTCACAGCCCCTCGGGCATCTCGGACTCCGCCGGCTCGTCGGCCAGCAGGTCGGCGACCGAGTCGAGGATCTCGTCGGGACGGAAGGGGTAGCGCTCGATCTCGGCGTCGTCGGAGATGCCGGTGCGGACGAGGATCGTGTGCAGACCGGCTTCGATGCCGGCGACGACGTCGGTGTCCATGCGGTCGCCGATCATGCCCGTGATCTCCGAGTGGGCGCCGATGCGGTTCATCGCCGAGCGGAACATCATCGGATTCGGCTTGCCGACGACGTACGGGGCCTTGCCGGTCGCGTGCGTGATGAGCGCGGCGAACGACCCGGTCGCCGGAACGATGCCGGTCGGGGTGGGGCCCGTCGCGTCGGGGTTGGTGATGATGAAGCGGGCGCCGGCGTTGATGAAGCGGATCGCCTGCGTGATGCGGTCGAACGAGTAGTTGCGCGTCTCGCCGATGACGACGTAGTCGGGCTGGGTCTCGGTCATCACGTAGCCGGCCTCGTGCAGCGCCGTCGTCAGCCCCGCCTCGCCGATGACGAACGCCGTGCCGCCCGGGTGCTGCGAGCGCAGGAACTCGGCTGTCGCCAGTGCGGAGGTCCAGATGCGGTCCTCGGGCACCTCGAGGCCCGAGATGCGGAGGCGCGCACTGAGATCGCGCGGCGTGTAGAACGGGTTGTTCGTCAGCACGAGGAACGGCGTGCCCGCGTCGCGCCACTGCGCGAGCAGTTCGGCGGCGCCGGGGATGGGCTTGTTCTCGTGGACGAGGACGCCGTCCATGTCGGTGAGCCAGCATTCGATATCGGCGCGTGTCCGCATGGGGCCAGCCTAGCGGGGTGATCCGGCCGTAGTCTCGACGCGTGGCACGCGACGACTGGGACCCGACGACGCTCCCCGACCTCTCCGGCAGACGCTACCTCGTCACCGGGTCGACGGCTGGGCTCGGCTTCTTCGCGTCGTTGCAGCTCGCCGAGGCGGGCGCCCACGTGATCATGACGGGCCGCAACCCGAACAAGCTGGCCACCGCACGCGTCGCCGTACGCCGTCAGGTGCCGGATGCCGAGATCACGACCCTCCTGCTCGACACCAGCAACCTCGGCTCGGTGCGCGCCGCCGCCGCGACGGTGCGCGGTCGCGCGGGGCTGCACGGGCTTCTGCTGAACGCCGGAGTCGTGCACCCGCCGCGCCACCGCGAGACCACCGCCGACGGCCACGAGGTCGTCTTCGCGACGAACGCCCTCGGCCACTATGCGCTCGCCGGCGAGCTGTTGCCGCCGCTCGCCGCCGGTCGCGGTCGTATGGTGTGGGTCGGGTCGATGTCGACCGCGATGGGAAACTACGACCCCGTCGATCCCGAGCTGGAGACGAACTACTCGCCGTGGCGGGCCTATGTGCAGTCGAAGGTCGCGACGACCGCTCTCGGCTTCGAGGCCGATCGGCGCCTGCGGGCCGCGAACGTGCCGATCGCCAGCCTCGTCGCCCATCCCGGGTACGCGATCAGCGGACGCACCCGCGGCATCCTGGGCATCAACGAGCCCACGCGGATGACGCGCTTCGTCGACAACCTGCAGGCTCCGATCACGCAGTCCAAGGAGCGCGGGGCGTGGCCGCTCGTCCGGGCGCTCGTCGATCCGGAGGCGATCGGTGGCCAGTTCTGGGGGCCGTCGCGACTGGTGGCCGGTGCGCCCACGCTCGGACAGGCGAGTACGCTGGCCCGGCGCGAGGACATCGCCGCGAGGCTCTGGGACTACTGCGAGCACGCCACCGGCATCACCTGGCCCTACCTCAAGGCCAGCCGTCCGCGGCGCCTCCGGCGGCGCTGACGCTGTCGGCCAGCCCCTCCGCGCCACGGTCGCGATGCCCCCCATCGCCCCCGACCGCGTCCCACTTGTAGCGGGGCGTGTCCCAGATTGTGCGGTGTGGAGGCCCCGGAGGGGACCGCTTTTGGGACATCCCCGTGGCGGGGGGCAGCCACGCCGGGGGCGAGGGCGGGGGGCAACCCGGGTCAGGCGGTCAGCCAGACCGCACCGGCCGCGCCGGCGGGCAGGGCGACCGTCGCGCCGTCATCGACGCGGACCACGTCCGTTCCGGCGACCACGAGGCGGTGCCCCACATCGATGCCGGCGCCCTCCAGCGCGCGCAGAAGCTCGGGATCGCGGTCGCTGACCCGCAGCACCTCGCCCGCGTGTCCGACCTCGGCGGTCGACAGCAGCACGAACGGCAGGCGGTGGACGTTACCCTCGGCATCCGGGATCGCGTCGCCGTGCGGGTCGAAGCGAGGATGCCCGAGCCGCTCTGCGATGCCGGCGAGCAGGCGGTCGCTGATCGTATGCTCGAGCACCTCGGCCTCGTCATGCACCTCGTCCCACGCGTAGCCGAACTCCTGCACCAGCCACGTCTCGATCAGGCGATGGCGACGGATGATGGATGCCGCGCGCAGCCGGCCCTGCTCGGTGAGCGCGACCGGCCCGTACGGACGGTGGTCGACGAGACCCTGTGCGACGAGCTTCTGCACCATCTCCGTGACCGTCGACGGGGCGAGCTTCAGCTCGGCCGCCAGCTGCGACGACGTCATGAGCAGGGGCTGCCACTCGGTGTGGTGGTAGATCGTCTTCAGGTAGTCGTCGATCGCGACGGAGTTCGCAGCCACGCTCTCAGGCTACCGGCCGTGACTATCGGCCCGTCAGCACGAGCCACAGCAGCAGTGCGTTCAGAGCGATGAGGAACACCGACGCGACGACACCCGCAAGGGTCGTCCACCAGCGGTTGCGGTGCGCCCCCAGCACGTCGCGGCGGGCGGTGAGGGCGACGAGCGGCACGAGCGCGAACGGGATGCCGAAGCTCAGCACCACCTGGCTGAGGATCAGCGCCCAGGTCGGATCGGCCCCGAGCGCGAGGATCACGATGGCCGGCACCAGCGTGACGAGGCGCCGCGCGATCAGCGGCACGCGCACGCGCAGCAGGCCGTGCATGATCTCCGCGCCGGCGTAGGCGCCCACCGTGGTGCTCGCCAGGCCGCTCGCGAGCAGGCCGACCGCGAACATCGTCGCGACGACGCCGCCGAGTCCCGCCGCGAGGGCGCCGTATGCGCCCTCGAGGCTGTCGGTCCCGTCGACGCCGGCGAGGTTGGCGGCCGCGAGCAGCAGGATCGCGAGGTTCACGGTGCCCGCCACGGCGAGGGCGATCGTCACGTCCCAGCGGGTTGCGCGCAGCAGGCGCGGCGTGGTGATGGCGCGGTCGACGGGGCGCGCGCCGGCGGAGGAGAACCGGTCGCGGGCGAGGGCGCTGTGGGCGTAGATCGCGTGCGGCATGATCGTCGCGCCCAGGATGGATGCCGCGAGCAGCACCGACTCCGACCCCTCGAATCGCGGAATCATGCCGCCGGCGACGCCCGCGGCATCCGGCGGGGCGATGAAGACGCCGTAGGTGAAGCCGATCGAGATCACGACGAGCAGGCCGATCACGACGAACTCGAAGCTGCGCGCGCCGCGGCGCTGCTGGATGAGCAGCAGTGTGATCGAGACGGCTCCCGTGATGAGGCCGCCGACGGGCAGGGGGACGCCGAAGAGAAGCCAGAGGGCGACCGCGCCGCCGATCACCTCGGCGACGTCGGTGGCGACGGCGACGAGCTCGGCTTGCAGCCAGTAGGCGCGGCGCGCCCAGGGATGACGAAGGCGCTCGCCGAGGGTCTCGGCGAGGCTCTGTCCCGTCACGATGCCGAGCTTGGCGGACAGGTACTGGATGAGCCACGCCATCGCGTTGCCGAGCACGACGACCCACACCAACAGGTAGCCGAACCGCGCCCCGGCGGTCATGTTGCTCGCGACGTTGCCGGGATCGAGGTAGGCGACACCGGCGACCAGCGCCGGACCGAGCAGCCATGCCGCGCGCCGGGTCCGGGAGGGCACGGTCGCCGTCCGGACAGGCGCCTCGATGATCACCCAGGTATTTTTCGGCACACCGAAAAATTACCAGAGATTTCGGGTGACCGAAATGTCGAGCACGTGGCCCGAACTCCTCCACATCGACGCCTCGTCCTGGCGCGCGGCCGAGGCGGCCCCACGCGGACGTGTTCCGTATTCAGTCCCGCGTGGTCCGGCAGTGCGACGAGGTCGCAGAACGAACGGACCGATCGCCCGTGGCGCATCCGTGCGGACTGAATACGGAAGGCGAGCCGGCGAGGTCATCGGTAGCCTGGAGCGATGACCGAGCCCGTGCTGCCGCCGGATGCGGCCGCCCCGGACAGTGCCGAGCTCGAGCCTCAGTTGCCCGTCGGGGTCGGGCCGTGGCCGGGGGGACCCGACGCGTGGCCCGACGATCCCCGCTACGACCGCGACCTACTCGCCGACGGTGATCGCCGCAACGTCGTCGACCGCTACCGCTACTGGACGATGGCCGCGATCGTGGCCGACCTCGATGAGCACCGGCATCCGTTTCACGTCGCCATCGAGAACTGGCAGCACGACATGAACATCGGCTCGATCGTCCGCAGCGCCAACGCGTTCGGCGCCGCGGAGGTGCACATCATCGGCAAGCGGCGGTGGAACCGTCGCGGCGCGATGGTGACCGACCGATACCAGCACGTGCGGCACCACGAAGATGTCGCCGCGTTCACCGCCTGGGCCGAGGACGCCGAGATTTCCGTGATCGCCGTCGACAACGTCGACGGGTCGGTGCCGGTCGACCGCGCCGAGCTCCCTCAGCGGTGCGTCCTGCTGTTCGGCCAGGAGGGACCGGGTCTGTCCGCCGAGGCGGTCGCCGCGGCATCCGCCGTCGTCGAGATCACCCAGTACGGCTCGACCCGCTCGATCAACGCGAGCGCGGCGGCCGCGGTCGTGATGTACGAGTGGTGTCGCCGCTGGGCGTGACACCCCGGCCGCTCACGCCCGGGCGGTGACCCACTCCGGCCGCCGCACGCGCCAGGCGAGCGTCGCGAGCCGCGCCAGCATGTAGACCCCGAAGAAGCAGACGGCGAGCCACATCAGGCCGATGGCCCCGGTCGGACGCGCGAGCCACAGCACCGCGAGGGCCGGCAGGTACGGGACGAGGTTGAGGCCGCCCGCCGCCGCGAGGTAGCGCACGTCGCCGGCTCCCATCAGCACGCCGTCGAGCACGAAGACCACACCGCACACCGGCTGCGCGGCCGCGAGCACGAGAAGCGCGGGCTGTACGAGCGCGGCGACCTCGGGTGACCCGGTGAACACGAGTCCGATCCCGCCCGACAGCGCCGCGATCGCAGCGCCCACGATCACGCCGAACCACACCCCCCACGCGACGGTGCGGCCGAGTACACGACGGACGAACGACTCATCGCCGGCTCCGAGGCCCCGACCGATGAGCGCTTGGGCGGCGATCGCCAACGCATCGAGCGCGAAGGCGGCGGTCGAGAAGATCGTGAACGCGACCTGCCATCCGGCCAGCTCGTCGGTGCCGAGAGCGGTCGCCGCGAAGACGGTCGCGAGGAACGCCGCGCGCAACCACACGGTGCGCAGGAACAGCCAGCCTCCCGACGCGGCGGATCCGCGCAGTCCGTCGCGCTGCGGACGCAGGGATGCCGAGTGGCGCTGCGCCAGCCGGCCGATCACGACCGCGTAGGCGCCGACCATGCCCCACTGCGCCGCAACGGTCCCGGCCGCCGAGCCGGCGATGCCCCAGCCGAGCCCGTAGATGAACAGTGCGTTCAGCGCCGCGTTCAGGGCGAAGCCGCTGCCCGCGATCCACAGCGGCGTGACGGTGTCCTGCATGCCGCGCAGCAGGCCCGTCGCCGCGAACACGATGAGCATGGCGGGAAGGCCCCACATCGACAGCTGCAGGTAGATGAGCGCCTGGTGGGAGACATCGGGCGCCGCGCCGAACAGCGACACGAGCGCGGGTGTCGCCAGCGATCCGGCGATCGCGAGCACGACGCCCAGACCGAGAGCCAGCCAGAGGCCGTCGACGCCGGCGCGCACCGCGTCGGCATGATCACCGGCGCCGAAGCGACGCGCCACCGCGGGTGTGGTCGAGTAGGCGAGGAAGACCATGAGTCCGACGATCGTCTGGAGCACGGCCGACGCGATCCCGAGGCCCGCGAGCGGCACGACCCCGAGGTGGCCGACGAGGGCCGCGTCGACGATGAGGAACAGTGGCTCGGCGACCAGCGCGCCGAGCGCCGGCACCGCCAACCGCAGGATCTCACGGTTGAGAGTCGGCGTGGCCATGCGTCGAGCCTACGGGCGGGCGCCGACGCGGCGCGTCGGTCGGGGTGGGGCGTTTCGACTCGTCGCGGTGCTCCTCGCTCAACGACCGGGGGAGGTGTCTCGCTCAACGACCGGGGGGCGGGCGAACGGCGGGTGAACACGGATCGCGCGGACAGGACCGGCGCGTATCCTGTACGGCATGACCGCCCCCACCCTTCGCTCGGGTATCGAGCTGTCCGCGTTGAGTCCCGGCATCCGTCCTCAGGACGACCTGTTCCGTCACGTGAACGGCGCCTGGCTGGAGGCCACCGAGATCCCGGACGACAAGGCCCGGTGGGGGTCGTTCCACCTGATCGCCGAGCAGGCCGAGAAGGATGTGCGGGCCATCATCGAGGAGTCGACCACGGCCGAGCCGGGCACCGAGGCGCGCAAGATCGGTGACCTGTTCGCCAGCTTCATGGACACCGAGCGGATCGAGCGGCTCGGGGCCGAGCCCCTCGCGGCCCAGTTGGCCCGCGTGGACGCCATCGACTCCATTCCGGCGCTGCTGCGCACGGTCGGCGAGATGGAGCGGGAGGGCGTCGGCAGCATGATCGGCGTCTACATCGAGCCCGACCCGGGAAACCCCGAGCGCTACGTCGCGTTCTTCGTGCAGTCCGGTCTGTCGCTGCCGGATGAGAGCTACTACCGCCTCGACAACTTCGACAAGACCCGCATCGCCTTCCGTGAGTACGTGCAGACGGTCCTCGGTCTCGCAGGCGTGGGTGCGCAGGGTGAGGATGCCGGGCGGCAGGCCGACCGCGTGCTGGCGCTGGAGACCGAGCTGGCGACCCACCACTGGGACAACGTGCGCACGCGCGACGCCGTCGCCACGTACAACCTCATGACGTGGGATGACGTGCAGCGGCTCGTCGGCGTCGACCTCGCACCGTGGCTGGATGCGGTCGCCCCTGGACGCCGCGACGGCTTCGCCGAGATCAACGTGAACGAGCCCAGCTACTTCGAGGGCCTGGGTTCGCTGCTCGTCGAGGATCGCCTCGAGGACTGGAAGGCGTGGCTGCGGCTGCACATCGTGCGCGCCTCGGCGGCGTTCCTGTCGTCGGACTTCGTCGACGCGAACTTCGCGTTCTACGGCACCGAGCTCACGGGCGTTCCTGTCAACCGCGAGCGCTGGAAGCGCGGCGTCAGCTTCGTCGAGGCGGCGATGGGTGAAGCCGTGGGCAAGGTCTACGTCGAGCGCCACTTCCCGCCCGCAGCCAAAGAGGCGATGGACGAGCTCGTCGCGAACCTCATCGAGGCCTATCGGCGTTCGATCGAGACCCTCGAGTGGATGACCCCGGAGACCCGCGGCCGTGCCCTCGAGAAGCTCGACGCGTTCACGCCGAAGGTCGGCTACCCCGTGACGTGGAAGGACTACTCCGCGCTCGAGGTCGATGGCGCCGATCTGATCGGCAACGTGCGCCGCGCGAACGCGTGGGAGCACGAACGGCAGATCGCGAAGCTCGGCGCCCCCATCGACCGCGACGAGTGGTACATGACACCCCAGACGGTCAATGCGTATTACAACCCGCTGATGAACGAGATCGTGTTCCCGGCCGCGATCCTGCAGTACCCGTTCTTCGAGCTGGACCGGGATGCCGCGGCCAACTATGGCGGCATCGGCGCCGTGATCGGCCACGAGATCGGCCACGGCTTCGACGACCAGGGGTCGGCCTTCGACGGCGCCGGTGCCCTTCGCGACTGGTGGACGGATGACGACCGCGCCGCCTTCGAGCAGCTCACCGGCGCCCTCATCGCCCAGTACGACGCACTCGTGCCGCAGGGCCTCGCCGCGGAGCACCACGTCAACGGCGCTCTCACGATCGGCGAGAACATCGGAGACCTCGGCGGGCTCGGCATCGCGATCAAGGCCTACCGCCTCTCGCTCGGCGCCGACACGACCGACGAGGATGCCGATGGTCCTGTGATCGACGGCTACACCGGCATTCAGCGGCTGCTGCTCAGCTGGGCGCAGATCTGGCAGCAGAAGGGTCGCGAGGCCGAGACGATCCGCCTGCTGACGATCGACCCGCACTCGCCCAACGAGTTCCGCTGCAACCAGATCGTTCGCAACGTCGACGAGTTCTACCGTGCGTTCGACGTCACCGAGACCGACGCGCTGTGGCTCGACGCCGACCAGCGCGTCACCATCTGGTGACCACGGCGTCGCCGGGCCGGCGATCGTCGGCCCGGCGCCAGGGTCACGACGCCGGCGCCGGCGAGAACATCGAGGACGGAGCATCTCGCGTGGACAGTGCAGGTCGGGCATCGTCGACACGTCGAGGTGAGGTGCGCGCGCAGCTGCGCGGCGAAGCGCGCGGAGAGCGGGCGTCGACCCGGCGTTCGCCGCGACGCTCGCCCGGCCGTTCGCGTTCGTTCGCCACCGCGCTCGCCGCACTGGACGCCGTCGCCGCGGCAGGGGCGCAGGTGTCGGTGTGCGTCACGGATCTGGACTCGGGCGAGACGGTGCTCGCGGGTGACGCCCACCTCGTGCTGCCCGTCGCCGGCATCGGCGTCGTTCCGCTGCTGATCGAGGTCGCGGCGCAGATCGACGCGGGCACCCTCGATCCCCTGCAGATCATCGAACGCAGCTCGGTGGCGCCGGTCACCGTCGGGGGCCTCTGGCATCGGTTGGCGGCTCCCGCGCTTCCGGTGCGCGATCTGGCGGTGCTCGCCGCGGCGGCATCCGACGCCGCCGCCGCCAATGCGCTGCTGGAGCGCGTGGGGCTGGAGACCGTCCGCGCGCGGGTCGAGGAGATCGGTCTCGTGAAGACCGCGCTCATCGACGGTTTCCGAGACGAGCGCGGGCCCGACGACGCACCGCACGTCGGTCTCGCGTCGACGGGGGAGCTGGTCACGCTGTTCGCGGGGCTCGTCAACGCTCAGGTCGTCTCCCCGGCGGTGAGCGCGCAGGTGTCGGAGTGGCTCAGCCTCAACCAGGATCTGGCGCTCGTCGCGGCGAGCACCGCGCTGGACCCCTTCGCGCACGATGACGACCGCCACGGTCTGCTCTTCGTCAACAAGACCGGTCGCGGCGACGGCATCCGCGCCGAGGCCGGAGTGATCGCGGGCCCGCGCGCCGGTGCCGCCTACGCCCTCATCGTGTGCTTCGACGACCTGTCTGTGGCGCACCGGCTGCGCGCGCACGAGGCCTTCCGCGCCCTCGGGCTGGACCTCATGGAGTACGTGTACTGACGCCCGCTCGGCAGACGTCAGAAGACGATCGTGTGGTTGCCGTGACGGATGACGCGATCCTGCGCGTGCCACAGCACCGCGCGGGAGAGAACTTGACGCTCGACGTCGGCGCCGCGCCGGGCGAGCTCGGCGGATGACTCGGCATGGGTGACCCGCACGGTGTCCTGCTCGATGATGGGACCCTCGTCGAGGTCGCCCGTCACGTAGTGCGAGGTCGCGCCGATGAGCTTCACGCCGCGCTCCTTGGCCTTCTTGTAGGGCTCGGCGCCGATGAAGGCGGGCAGGAACGAGTGGTGGATGTTGATCACGGGCACGCCGAGGCGTTCGAGGAACTCGGGCGAGAGGATCTGCATGTAGCGCGCCAGCACGACGAAGTCGACGTTGCCGACGAGCAGCTTCAGGATCTCTTCCTCCGACGCCGATTTGTCGGGACCCGCGACCGAGGGCACATGGAAGAACGGCACGCCGAAGCTGCGGACGTCTTCGGCCGTCGTGGTGTGGTTCGAGATGACCATCGGGATGGTGACCGGCAGGTCGCCGCGCCGGTGGCGCCACAGCAGGTCGAGGAGGCAATGGTCCTGCTTCGACGCGAGGATCGCCATGCGCTTGGGCACCGACTGGTCGGTCAGCGACCACTCCAGCTCGAAGTCGGCGAGGGTGCGGGCGATGTCGATCTCGATCGCGGGGCGTTCGAGCGCGAAGTCGGGGCGGTGGAACACCACGCGCTGGAAGTACGCCCCGCCGCGGTGGTCGTCGGAGAACTGGTCGAACGCCACGATGTTGCCGCCGATGCGGGTGATCATCGCCGACACGGCGGCGACGATGCCGGGCTTGTCGCTGCCGTGCACGATGAGGCAGGCATGGTCGGCGGGAAGGTGGGGATCGTGCACGGGAGCCATGGATCGATTCTGCCGGATGGGCGCGCTTGTCCCGACCGGGTTCACAGGGATGCCCGTGCCGTCGCCGCTGGCGGCAGTCACGCGCGGCGGGCGCCCTCGCCGAGCGTCTCGAGCTTCGCCCAGGCGATGTCGGGGTGGATGCGGCCGCCGAGGCCGCAGTCCGTCGAGGCGATGACGCGGTCGGCGCCGACGATGTCGGTGAACCGGCGGATGCGCTGCGCGACCAGCTCGGGGTGCTCCACGACGTTCGTCGCGTGGCTGACGACGCCGGGCACCAGGACCAGGTCGTCGGGCACGGCGGCATCCGCCCAGGCGCCGAACTCGTGCTCGTGGCGCACGTTGCCGGCCTCGAACGAGATCGAGCCGACGTTCGCCTGCAGCACGACGGGGAGGATGTCCTTCAGTTCGATGTCGGTGGTGTGGGGGCCGTGCCACGACCCCCAGCACAGGTGCAGACGCACCTGCTCCTTGGGAAGCCCCGCGATGGCGTGGTTGATCGCGTCGATGCGGATCTTCGTGAACGCCTGATAGTCGGCGATCGAGGGCTCCGGGGAGATCTGGTCGAAGTTCTCGGCGAGCGAGGGGTCGTCGAGCTGCAGGATGAGACCCGCCTCGACGATCGCGCGGTACTCCTCGCGCAGCGCGTCGGCCCATGCGAAGATGTGCTCCTCGTCAGTGGCGTAGTAGTCGTTGCGCACGCGTGCCGCGGATCCGGGTGCGATCGCGGTGAGGAAGCCCTGTTCGCCCGGTCGCAGCGCCGCGGTGAGGTGGCGGATGTCGGAGGCCACGGCATCCTGACCCCGGTACGCGAGCGGTCCGGTGGTCGTGGGGAAGGCGGTCGCGGTGCGTCCGGCCTCCACGGCCTCGGCGTACACGACGGGGAACCGCTGGCGGTCGCGGCGATCGAGGAAGCTCGTCAGGCGGATCGCGCCGGGCTCCGAGCGCACCGGCGGCTCGTTGAAGGCGTTGATCTCGGTGAGCGACAGGCCGCTCACCCGCTGGAACGAGTACGACCACCAGGCACCGTAGTCGACGGCGTTCGACATGGCCTTGCCGAACTCGCCGTCGCCGACCAGGGTGACGCCAGCGGCCCGCTGGCGCTCGACGACGTCGGCGACGGCCTGGGCCGTGAGCGTCTCGAACTCGGGTGTCGACAGCAGCGTGAAGCCGTCGTCGGCGAGGCTGCGGGCGGCGTTCGCCTCGATGAGGGCGGCGGTGCGCGGCAGGCTGCCGGAGGTGGTGGTGGCGACGGACATGGTTCTCCTCCTGAGGACGATGGCCCGCGACGCGGGCGAGTGTCAGAAGGCTCTTGCAGCGGCGACGGTCGCGGGCTGCTCAAGGCGGAGGCTTCCGGTTTTCGAGCCGTCGTCAGGATACGGCGCGCCGGGCATGCGTGACGGCCGTGTGACGCCGGGTGAAACCGGGCGGCGCCCGCGCGCCGCTAGTGACCGTTCGGCAGCGCCGGGTGGTGCTCGGCGGCGGGGCGCAGCGGGATGAAGGCGGCGACCGTGAGTGCGATCACCGCCGCGACCAGTCCCAGCCAGAACGACACCTGGAAGGCGGCTGCCGTGGGAACGGTGCGTCCGTCCTGCACGCTCGACATGCTCGCGAGCACGGCGCCGACCACCGCCGCCGCCGAACTCGTCCCGAGTGAGCGGAAGAGGGCGTTCAGGCCGTTCGAGGCGCCCGTCTCGCTCTGGGGGACCGAGCGCATGATGAGCATGGGCATGGCCGCGTAGCCGAAGCCGATCCCCACGCCGATCAGGAGGTTCGCGATGAGGATGTGCCAGACGGCGGACGCGAGAAGGAGGCTGAAGCCGTACGCCGCGATGAGGGCGATCGCGCCCAGGATGAGCAGGCGGCGCGGGCCGACGGTGCTCGCGAGGCGTCCGGAGAACGGGGAGAGCACCATCATCACCAGGCCGGAGGGCATGATCACGAGGCTCGCCGCCAGCAGGGTGAGCCCGAACCCGGTCGGCGCGGGCAGCTCCAGCAGTTGCGGGTAGGAGACGTTGGACGAGAAGAGCGAGAAGCCCATCGCAACCGAGGCGATGTTGGTGAGCAGGACGGGGCGTCGGGCGGCGACCCGCAGGTCCAGCAGAGGCTCCGGGATGCGCAGCTCGTACCATCCCCACACGAGCAGCACCGCCACCCCGCCGACGCCGCAGCCGAGCGTCGCTGCCGACCCCCAGCCCCAGGCGTCGCCGCGCGAGATCGCCAGCAGGATGCCGAGAAGCCCCACCGCCAGCCCGAGCGCACCGGCGTAGTCGAAGCGGCCCGCGGTGCGCAGGACGCTCACGGGGACGACGAGAAGGACGAGGACGAACACGACGGCGCCGAGGACCGCGGCCGTCCAGAACAGCGCGTGCCAGTCGGCGTTCTCCGTCACCAGCGCACTGATGGGAAGCCCGAGCGCGCCTCCGACGCCGAGAGTCGCACTGATGAGGGCGATGGCCGGGTCGATCCGGTCTTCGTGGAGCACATCGCGCAGGATGGATATCCCCAGGGGGATCACACCCGTCACCGCGCCCTGTAGGGCGCGGCCGACGATCAGCCAGATCAGTCCGGTCGACACGGCGGCGACCACCGACCCGACCACCAGCGTCGCCAACAGCACCAGGACGATGCGCCGCTTGCCGTACATGTCGCCCAGGCGTCCGGCGATGGGCGTGATGACGGCGGCCGCGAGCAGCGTCGCGGTGACCACCCATGCCGTGTCGTCCCGGTTCGCGTGCAGCAGATCGGGCAGGCGCGTCTGAATGGGAACGACGAGCGTGAACATGAATGACGACGCGAGCCCGGCCAGCGCCAGTACGGCGACGATCGCGCCCTGCGGCGGCATCCGGGTCAATCGTCGTCGGGCATCGTCATCAGCGGGCATCCTTTCAGGCTATCGGCCGCCTGATGCGGTGGCTCCGGCATAGGGTGACGGCATGGCGGACCTCGACAGCCGGACCCTCGACGGGTTTCGCATCCGGCCCCTTCGCACGATGGAGCAGATCGCGGCGGCATCCGCCGTGCTCAGCGAGGTGTGGGGCGGTGACCGCACGGGCATGCCGCCGAACCTCCTGCGTGCGCTCGCGCACGTCGGCAATTACGCCGTCGGGCTCTATGCCGTGCCGACGGAGGGTGATCCCTCGGCGGAGCGCATGATCGGCGCGTCGGTCGGCTTCTTCGCCGCCCCCGACGACCGTTCGCTGCACTCGCACATCACCGGCATCGTCGGCGATCATCGCGGGCGGGGACTCGGACGGCTGCTGAAGCAGCACCAGCGCGAGTGGGCTCTGGCGCGCGGCGTCCACCGGATCACGTGGACGTTCGACCCGCTCGTCGCCCGCAACGCCTCCTTCAACCTTCGTGTGCTCGGCGCGCGGGTGGGGGAGTACTACGTGGATCACTACGGCGCGATGGACGACGGCGTGAACCGCGGTGACGAGAGCGACCGCATCTTCGCCGTCTGGGACCTGGATGCGCCCGCCGCCCCGCCGCCCGAGCGCGACATCGTCACCACCGTGGAGGTTCCCGCCGACATCGAACGGCTCCGCCGAGATGCCCCGGGCGAAGCGCTGGACTGGCGGTACCGCGTGCGGGAGGCGTTCCTCGGGCTCACCGAGGACGGCTTCGCGGTGGCCGGGTTCGACGAGCGCGGCTACCTCTTCGTTCGCTCCGGGGTGGCGTCGTGAGCGGGGGCGGCGCCGTTGCCGACGATTGGACTCCCCACCGTCGCGACGACGGCGAGCGGTTGGGGTGGATCCGCCCCGACGGCGACGCGTGGACGGCGATCGACGTGCTGGGGCGGGTGGTCGCGGCATCCGTCGAGTGGCTGGATGCCGAGGAGGCGCTCGAGCAGCGCGGCCTCGCTTTCCTTGCCGAGCCTTGGATGCTCGAGCGCGGCGAGGGCACGCCGGTGCGGGTCCGGCTCGTCGAGGTGACGCCGGCGCGGATCGTCGTGAAGGTCGACGACTACGGCGACATGAGCAGGCCGCACGAGGGCATCGTGCTGCCGTGGCCGTTGCCCCCGCAGCTGCGACCGCCCCGGCCGGGCGACCCGGACGGGTTCACCCTGTCGCGCTGACGCCGCCCTTGCGGGAAACATTGTGCACAATTCAATTGTGTGCAATGCTTCCCTCATGCCCGCTCCCGCCACGCTCGACGAGTTCGTCTGCTTCGCGATGTACACCGCCTCGCACGCGACGACGCAGGCCTACCGCGAGCTGCTCAAGCCCTGGAAGCTCACCTACCCGCAGTACCTCGCGATGGTCGTACTCGCCACGGGCGAGCGCACCGTCAGCGGCCTCGGCGAGGAACTGGGCCTCGACTCCGGCACCCTGTCGCCGCTGCTGCGCCGGCTGGAGGAGCGCGGTCTCGTGAGCCGTCGCCGTGACGCCGACGACGAGCGGGTCGTTCGCGTCGAGCTCACGGTCGCCGGCCGGGACACGCACGCCGAGGTCGTCGCCGCGGCCGGCTGCCTCGTCCCGGCCTTCGTCGACAGCGGTCGCGGGCTCGGTGAGCTGCTCGAACAGCTCGCCGCCATCACGGCCAACATGCGCGCGGTCGCCTCCGATCTGCGCACCGCTGCCTGACCGATGGCCGCTGGCGCGACCCTCTGACCTCCACGAAAGGAACACCCATGGAAACCCTCTACACCGCTGAAGCCCTTGCGACCGGTGGCGGCCGCGACGGCCACGTCCGCACGACCGACGGCATCCTCGACGTCGACGTGCGCGTCCCCAAGGAGATGGGTGGCGCCGGCGGCGCCCCGAACCCCGAGCTCCTCTTCGCCGCGGGCTACGCCGCGTGCTTCCACGGCGCGCTGCAGGCCGTCGCGCGTGCGCAGAAGGTCGCGATCGCGGGCTCCAGTGTCGGCTCGCAGGTCAAGATCGGCCCGAACGGCCAGGGCGGGTTCCAGCTGGCCGTCGCGCTCGAGGTCAACATCCCCGAGATCGACCTCGCCGTCGCGCAGCAGCTCGCCGACGCCGCCCACCAGGTGTGCCCCTACTCGAACGCCACCCGCGGCAACATCGAGGTCACCGTCACCGTCGTCGACGACTGATTTCGCGAACCCGCGTCATAGCTGCCGCGGGCACCGCGCCGCAGCACCTACGTCGCCCCGCGCTTCGCGGCGCTGCGGACTCACCGCTGCGGGGAGCGACGCGGCGCACATCGGCCCGGTGCGCGCGCGGCGCGCGGCGTAGCCTGAGCCCATGCCGATCGCCCGCCCCGCCGCTCCCGTGCGCCTCGACGCGGTCGAGCTTCGCGTGCTCCATCTGCCGCTCGTCTCGCCGTTCGCGACCTCGTTCGGCACCGAGACCGTGCGGGAGGTCATCGTGGTGCGCGTTCGCACCGCCGACGGCGACGGGTGGGGAGAGATCGTCACCCAGCAGTCCCCCCTCTACTCCAGCGAATACACGCAGGGCGCGTGGGACGTCGCCCAGCGCTTCCTCGCGCCCGCGCTTCTGGATGCCGCGGCGCACGCTCTCGCGCCCGAAGAGGTGGCGGGCGTGCTCGAGCCGTTCGTCGGGCACCGCATGGTCAAGGCGGGGCTCGAACTCGCCGTCCTCGACGCCGCCCTCCGCGCGGAGGGCCGCGCGTTGGGGGAGTACCTCGGCGCCACGGTCGACCGCGTGCCGAGCGGGGTGTCGGTCGGCATCCAACGCGACCCGTCGGCCCTCGTCGACGCCGTCGCCGGCTACGTGGACCAGGGCTACGTGCGCATCAAGATCAAGATCAAGCCCGGGCGCGACGTCGCCGACACCGCCGCGGTGCGTGACGCGTTCGGGGCGATTCCCCTGCAGGTCGACGCGAACTCCGCCTACACGCTCGCGGACGCCGACACCCTCGCCGAGCTGGACCGCTTCGACCTCCTGCTGATCGAGCAGCCCCTGCAGGAGGACGACATCGTCGACCATGCCGCGCTCGCCGCGCGTCTTCGCACGCCGATCTGCCTCGACGAGTCGATCGTGTCGGCCAAGGCGGCGCGCGACGCGCTCGCCCTGCGCGCCGCCGCCATCATCAACATCAAGGCGGGCCGCGTCGGCGGTTACCTCGAGGCCGTGCGTGTGCACGATCTGTGTCGCGAGGCGGGGGTGGTGCCTGTCTGGTGCGGAGGGATGCTGGAGACCGGCATCGGCCGCGCGGCCAACGCGGCGCTGGCCGCGCTCCCCGGATTCACGCTGCCCGGCGACGTCTCGGCATCCGACCGCTTCTACGCCCGCGACATCGTGCGCGAGCCGATCGTGTTGGAAGACGGGCACGTCCGCGTGCCGACCGCGCCCGGCATCGGCGTCGAGATCGATCCCGTCGCGCTCGAAGACGCGACCGTCGCGCGGGTCGAGCTGCGCCGCTGACCGGGCGGGAGGCGTGCCCGGTCGTTGAGCGACGAGCGCAGCGAGGAGTCGAAACGCGTCAGCTCTCGGTCGTGACCGGCGGCTCTTCGCGCAGCCCCTGGGCCATCCCGCGGCCAGTCGCCTGCCCCTGGATGACCTGCCGCAGGTCGATGCCGGTCGCCGCCTGGATCGCGTCGAAGCTGGCCCGCATGCTCGAGGCCGATTCGGCGGCCATGTGACTGGACGCCCCCTCGCCGCCGAGCACGGTGATCGAGCCGACCTTGTCGAACCCGCGCGCGAACTCGGTCATCATCGGCACGAGCGCCTCGAGCGCGCGCTGCGCGAGCAGAGCCTCCTGGTTCTTGGAGAGGGCTTCGGCCTCGGCCTCGATGGCCGCCGCCCGCGCCTCGCCCACGAGCCGCACCGCGTCGGCCTCGGCCTCGGCGCGAAGCCGGGTGGCCTCCGCCTCCTGCGCTGCGATCTGCGCGCGCGCCTCGGCGGCCTTGACCTCGCCGTACGCGGCGGCGTCCGCCGCGCGCTGGCGCTCGTAGAGGGAGGCGTCGGCGACCTTCTTGATGTCGGCATCCAGTTGGGCCTGCTTGTTCTCGGCTCCCTGCAGCAGCACGGCCTGCTCACGCTCTGCACGCGCGAGCGCTTCGGCCTGCTCGGCCTCGGCGCGGGCGCGACCGACTTCGGCCGCCGCGGCGGCGGAGTTCTTGTCGAACGCGGTCTGCTCGACGAGGTTCGCCTCGTCGGTCGCGATCTGTCGGGCGCGAACCTCGCGGGCGGCGTTGATACGGGCGACCTCGGCCTCTCGGCGCACGCGCTCGACCTCGGTCGCGCCGAGGGCGTCGATGTAGCCGTTCTTGTCGGTGACGCCCTGGATCTGGAACGAGTCGAGGATGAGTCCCTGGGCGAGCAGGTCGCTCTTGATGCCCTCGGCGATCTGGTCGGACAGCTTCTGCCGATCCTTCATCAGCTGCTCGACCGTCAGGGTCGCCACGACGCCGCGCAGGGCGCCTTCGAGCTGCTCGGTCGTGAACTGCTCGATCGCGCCGTCCTGCGAGAGGAAGCGCTCCGCCGCGCGGCGGACGAACTCGGGGTCGGAGCCGATCTTGACCAGCGCGACGCCCGAGACGTTGACGGTCACTCCGTTGGAGGCCTGCGCCGTCGGCTCCATCTTGATCTGGCGGGCGCGCAGCGAGATCATCTCGGCGCGCTGTGTGAGCGGGTTGACGAGGGCGCCGCCGCCGGTGATCACCGAGATGCGCGACGACTCGCCGCTGGCGTTCTTCTGGCTCTTGCCGACCACCACGAGCGCCTGGTCGGCCTTGGCGACTTTGTACCACGCGCGCACCATGATCAGCAGGAAAACCAGGAGGACGATCGCGGCGACGACGGCGATGCCGACGATCACCAGTGCGCCCCCAGCGGCAAGAATCTCCACGTTACGAACCCACTTCCTGTGTATTGCCGATGTCCTTCGACCGTATCGAACGATGCCGCCGGATGCCGAGGATTCGGCGGATCTCGGGATAACCCCCTCGGTGTGCCGGACACGCGCCCCCTACGCTGGTCGCATGACGACTCCGCAGTACCCGCAGCCCGCGGTCCCCTCCGGCCCGCAGCAGATGAATCCGTCCGACGAGAAGACGTGGGCGACCCTGGTCCACGTCGGCGGCATCTTCTACTTCCTGCCGTCGCTGATCGGCTACCTCGTGCTGAAGGACCGCGGCCCGTTCGTGCGGGCGCACACGGCCGCCGCGCTGAACTTCCAGCTCACGATGCTGATCGCGTCCCTCGTCGGCACGGTGCTCTCCATCATCGGCATCGGGCTGCTCATCCTGCTCGCCGTGTACGTGGTGAACATCGTCTTCTCGATCATCGCCGCCGTGAAGGCGAACAAGGGGGAGTGGTACACCTACCCCCTTTCGATCTCGTTCGTCAGCTGACGGCGGTCTGAGCGCAGGCCCGCGGGCTCATGATCGTCGACTTGATGGACGCGCCCCTGTGGCTGGGGATGACGGTCTTCTGCGTCGGCTTCGTCGGCTTGTCGTGCCTCCCGAGCCCGGGTTCGTCCCCACCGACGCTCGGGAGATCAACGTACAGGCGCAGACACTGCAGTCCTTCGAGGCGTTCGTCGGACAGCGGCGCGAGCGGATCGAGGTGACGGATCTCGGCCTGCCGAGCATCCTGTGGACGGTGCTCTGGGTGGGGGCGCTGCTGAACGCGATCCTGCTCTCGCTCATCCAGGTGCGAAACCTCCGCATCCACCTCATCATGGCGGGGCTCATCGCCGTCTTCGTCGCGCTGCTGCTCTACGCCATCGCGGGCTTCGACCGCCCCTATTCCGGGCCCATCTCCGTCACCCCGACGTACTACCAGTCGCTACTGGACGGCCTGTTCCAGCGCGTTCCCTGACGGTCCTTACCACGCGCAGGGCTCCGCCGGCGAGGGCGGCCCCTGTCGCTCCCGGCGGGGCTATTGTCTTCCGAGTGACCTCGACCGACTCGCTCCCCGCCGGCACGTTCTCGATGAGGAGCCCGTATGGGCGAAGGGCCGCGGCACTGTCGGTCGCCGCCGCGGTGGGCGGGTTCCTGTTCGGCTTCGACTCCTCGGTCATCAACGGAGCGGTCTCCTCGATTGAGTCCACGTACACGAAGGACGCCCTGCTCACCGGGTTCGTCGTCGCCGTCGCCCTGCTCGGCTGCGCGCTCGGGGCGATCATCGCCGGAGCCCTCTCCGATCGCTGGGGCCGGCTGCGCGTCATGCTCCTCGGCTCCGCCATGTTCCTCGCGAGCTCGATCGGCTCGGCGCTGACCTTCAGCGTTCCCGACCTCATCGTCTGGCGCGTCCTGGGCGGTATCGGCATCGGCATCGCGTCGGTCGTCGCTCCCGCCTACATCGCCGAGGTCGCACCGCGTCAGGTGCGCGGCAGTCTCGCCTCTCTGCAGCAGCTCGCGATCACGATCGGCATCTTCACCGCATTGCTGAGCAACGCGGTGCTCGCCGATGCCGCCGGCAGCGCCGACAACGTGCTGTGGTGGGGCCTCGAAGCGTGGCGGTGGATGTTCCTCATCGGCGTCGCGCCGGCCGCCGTCTACGGCATCCTGGCGCTGACGATGCCGGAGTCTCCGCGATTCCTGCTCGCCAAGGGACGCAACGACGAGGCGCGCGCGATCTTCGAGCGACTCGTTCCCGCCGCCGACCTCGACAAGACGATGAACGAGCTGATCAGTAGCATCGAAGACGACCGCAAGAACCGGAGCGCCTCTCTGCGCGGAAAGGCGCTGGGACTGCAGCCCGTCGTCTGGATCGGCATCCTGCTGTCGGCCTTCCAGCAGCTCGTCGGCATCAACGTCATCTTCTACTACTCGACGACGCTGTGGCGTGCGGTCGGATTCGATGAGAGCAACTCGCTGCTGATCAGCGTCCTCACCTCCGTGACGAACGTGCTGGTGACGCTCGTCGCGATCTTCCTCGTCGACCGCGTCGGGCGCAAGCCGATTCTGATGACCGGCTCGCTGATGATGACCCTGTCGCTGGGCGCGATGGCGCTGGCCTTCGCGTTCGCACAGACGGTGGACGGCGAGGTGACCCTCCCGGGGGCGTGGGGTCCGATCGCGCTGGTGGCGGCGAACCTGTTCGTCGTCGGGTTCGGCGCCTCCTGGGGCCCCATCGTCTGGGTGCTGCTCGGGGAGATCTTCTCCAGCCGCATCCGCGGCAAGGCCCTCGGTGTCGCGGCGAGTGCCCAGTGGATCGCGAACTTCCTCGTGTCCTGGACCTTCCCCCAGCTTGCGGCCTTCTCGCTTCCGTTCACGTACGGCATGTACGCCGTGTTCGCGGCGCTGTCGTTCGTCTTCGTGCTGTGGAAGATCCCCGAGACGAAGGGCATGGCGCTGGAGCAGAGCGAGACGCTGTTCGTCCCCGAGCCGAAGCGGTCCGTGCGGGCCCGCTGACGCGGCTACGCCATGACGGTGCGCAGCGTCCGGTCGGCGACCCCCACGCTCACGCGCTGACCCCACGACAGCGACAGGCGGTCGTCCTCCATCCCATCGCCGAACGCGACGAGCACGTCCGACTCGACGCGGAGGGTCACCTGCCCGCCGTCGAGTCGACCCGCGAACAGGTCTGCGCCCGTGCTCGGCGACGGCCACGGCTCCCGGACGAACCAGGCGAGTGCGCTCTCGGTGGCGGTGGGCAGCGGCATCCCGGGTGCCTGCACACGTGCGATCGAGGAGCACCATCCCGTCGCTCCCGTGCCGGTGCCGACGATCACGCCCGACGAGGACTGTCGCTCCCGGCGACCGCCGACCTCGAGCGTGTAGCGCGCCGACTGGTGGCCGGTCTGGCCGATCATGACCTCGTTCAGCGCCGTGAGCGACTGACCGTCGTCGGTGCGCACCTGCACCATCGTGCGCTCGCAGATCGGCGCGGTTCCCGCCTGCGCGGCTGCGGCGAGGGCGACTCCTGCCGCGGGGGTGTGCGGCACGAGCACCCCGGCATTGACGCCGGGCAGCGGGTCGATGCCGATGACGGGTTGGATGCCGAGATACTTCGCGGCGTTGGCGACGAGCCCGTCCTGTCCGACGACGAGCACGACGTCGTCGGGTTCGAAGACGAAGCGGGCGAGGTCGCTGCGTTCGACCGTGGCTCGCCGCCAATCGACCGGCAGCCCCGCGGACACGTCGGCCAGGGCGGCGCGGGTGCGCTCGTGCCGCTCTTCGACGGCGGCGAGGCTCTGGCCTCGCTGATCGAGGAAGAAGGAGACCTGGCCGCGCGTGCCGTGCCGGGCGAGCAGTTCGGTGAGCTCGCTCGCCCGATGCACGATGACGGCTCGAGGGGTGGTCATCTCAGTGTCCCGTCGGTGTCGCGGTCTGCGCGGCGGCCCGGCCGCCGAGGCGTCCCACGAGGTCGGTGAGCAGGTCGGGCGTGACGGTCAGGTGGTCCATGCTGGGCAGGTTGCCCGCCAGCTCGCGCATCGCCAGGGCGGTCAGTACCTCGACGGGCACGTCGCGCAGGGCCGCCATTCGGGCCTGCTCGGCCGCGCCGGCCGCCTCGCCGAGCGCACGGTCGGCGTCGGCCCGGGCCTGTGCGTTCGTGCGGATGCGCTCGGCCTCGGCATCCACGGCGATCGCGGCAGCGGCGGCCGCCTGCTCCGCCTCGATGCGGGAGTTGCGTCCCCGCGCTTGGACGAGCTCCTCCTGCCGGCGGGCGAGCTCGACCTGGTTGGACAGCTCGTTCTCGCCGATCGCGGCCTCGCGCTCGACCGCGAGGGCGCGGCGGGCGAAGGTGGCCTTGTCGGCATCCTGCTGGATCGTCTCGCGGGCGGGGGTCTGCAGGGCGCGCTCGACGTCGGGCTCGGCGCGCAGCAGTGAGAACCGCACCCCGACGATGGCGATGCCGAGGTCGGTCAGGCGCGCGTCGGCGGCCAGCATGGCGGTGGCGGCGGCGCCCAGCTCGGCGAGGTCGGCACGCAGGGCGTTGTCGAGGGTGCGCGGCTGCAGCAGGTGCACGACGGCGGCGGTCGTCGCGCCGTGCAGGGGTGCGGCGATCGCGTCGAGCGGCTGCTCGGTCCACGTGCCGGTGCCCAGATCGATGGAGAAGTCGATGCGGCGCGCGGCGAGGTCGGGATCGACGATGCGATACGTCGCCGTGACCGGAGCCGACAGCTGCTGCAGGTCGGCGGTGCGCAGGCTCACGACGACCGACAGCTCGCGGTCGTCGAGCGGCACCTCGCTGATCGCGGCATCCAGGGGGCGGAACCAGAACGCCTGTCCTGCGCCGGCGTGGCGGATGCCGCCGCGACGGAAGTGGGTGACGTGCATCGTGGGCGTCGTGCTCAGGTGGCGGACGAACGGGCGGCGGGTGATGGTGGCCATGATGTCCTCTTTCTCTCTTTAGTGTCACTTTGACGATAACTCCGGTAGGTAGTTATCGTCAAGGTGACGATTTGAGGTAATCTGGGCGCGTGGACCCCTTCTCCTTCGCGGTCGCGGCCGACCTCGTCGTGCTGACCATCCGCGACCGTGCGCTCCACGTCCTCCTCGTCGAGCGCGGCATCGCGCCGGCGGCGGGCATGTGGGCGCTGCCGGGCGGCTTCGTGCTGCCCGACGAGGATGCCGAGGCCACCGCGTACCGCGAGCTCGCCGAGGAGACGGGGGTGACGGCCGGGGTGCACCTCGAGCAGGTGCGCACCTACAGCGCGCCCGACCGCGACCCGCGCGGACGTGTCGTGACGGTCGCCTGGCTCGCCCTCGCGCCCGACCTGGGCGAGCCCGCGGCGGGATCGGACGCACGCTCGGCCCGGTGGTGGCCCGTCGCGGAGGTCGAGAGCGGCGCGCTGCCGCTGGCCTTCGACCACGTCGCGATCTTCGCCGACGCCCTCGAGCGGGCGCGCGCGAAGCTCGAGTACTCCGCGCTCGCGATGGCTTTCTGCCCGCCCGAGTTCACGATCGCGCAGCTGCGCGCGGTCTACGAAGCGGTCTGGGGAGTGCCCGTCGACCCGCGCAACTTCCACCGCAAGATCACCGGCGCCGCGGGCTTCGTCGAGCCGACCGGGGGTATGGCGCGCGACGGCGGGCGCCCCGCCCAGCTGTTCCGTCGCGGACCGGTCGGTCAGCTGCAGCCGCCCTTCACCCGCCCCGAGCGCTGAGCGGCCGGGCCGCCGCACGGCCGGTCAACGGATTCAGAGGGTGTGAACGGACGCGGATGCCGCCGCGCGCGGCATCCGCTTCTGTTGACCTGATCCGAATCCACGACGCGGACGACCCGCCCGCCCGGCGCGCCTCAGCCGTCGAGCGGGCGGCGCGCGACGAGCAGCATGTGCGTGTCGGGCCAGTCCAGCGGCTCGTCGTCGAGCCCGAGAAGGGATGCCGCGGGCGCGAACCGATTCTCCACGAGCCAGTCGTTGCGCCAGGGCCCCGAGCGCTCGTCGATCTCGAGCCCGACCGATGCGACCAGCTCGCGCCAGTCGGCCCACGACAGCGCGCAGAACTGCTCGTGCATCTCCGACAGCCAGTTGCGCGTGTACGAGACGGTCTCGAGGAACTCCATGGCATCCGCCAGACGCAGCTCGATCGTCCGCTCGTCGCGCACCTCGTACTCCCACGCAGCGCCGCTGAGCGCGCGGAAGTCCTGCGCGAACTGGGCGACCCGGCTGCCCACCGGCAGCGCTTCGAGGGATGCCGCGACCTCGTCGTTGGATCCCATCAGCTCGCGCGCGGGCGTCGTGACGTCGCCGCCCCGCATCCGCAGCCGCACGATGCGATCGGGATCGGCCGGCCCGCAGACATCGGAGTTGATCCACACGCCACCGGGCACGGTATGGTCGGCGATCGCCGACGCGAAGGCCCGCAGCGACGGCATCCCCTCGCCGTAGGAGTAGATCTCGTGCGTCAGCGCGAAGCTGAGCGTCGAGGCGATGCTGCGATCCGGGAACAGGCGCCCGGCCAGGATGTTGCGGCGGTAGAAGAACGTGTTCGGGTTCGCGAACGCGCCCTCGGACTTCTTGTGCTCGCAGGCCGCGAACAGTTCGGGGGCGATCTCGACTCCGATGAGATCCGACTCGGCCAGGGCCGGTTCGCGCGACGCGAGCTCGAGCATGGCGCCGGTCGCGCAACCCAGGTCGACGATGCGGCCGGGCACGATCCAGGCGCGCGCCTGGGCCCACTTGCGCTCCGCGGCATCCTCGAACGCGCGGCTGTAGGTGCGGTAGTCGCGCGTCGGGGTGAGCCCGCCCTCGTCGCCGATGACGGGGTCGGCCGCGATCTCGCGCGCCTGCGCCGCCAGGCCGTAACGGTCGACGATGTCGAGGCTCGCCGGGTGGGCGTCGGCGCGCCAGTCGTCCGAGCCGGCCATGAGCTCGTCGAGCAGCTGCCAGGGCGTGCGCGGCGCGTCGGAATGGTCGCGCTCCATCGGCGCGATGCGATACCCCAGGCCGCGGTACATGTCGGCGACCTGCGGCGTCGAGGTGGCGATGATCGCCGTCTCGGGCGCGGGGATCACCCCCTGTGCGGTCGCATACCCGATCTCCTTGAGGGCGATCTCGGCGAACCGGGGCGTCGGCGCGATGTCCACGACGGGCACGACGATCGACGGCATCCGCTCGACGTGCGCGAGGATCTCGATCGCCGCCTCCCGCCGATGTCCCGGGAACGGGTTGCGCCGCGTCGCGGAGTGGTTCGCGCTCGTGACCGCCCAGACGACGACGGCGCTGTCGGCGACCGCGATCGGCTCGCCGTTCTCGTCGCGCCCGCGGCCGGCGAGCAGTTCGCCGAGGTAGGCCGCCTGGAACCTCGTCAGCAGATGGTGACGCCCCGGGACGATGACGTGCTGGATCTCGCGGTCTGCGCTCACCCGCTCCACGTTAGTCACGGGCCGGCCGGGAAGCCGCAGCAGCGGAAGACTAGAATCGACGGATGCCGGAACTGTCGGCATCCACACCCTTTTCGCATTCGCGACACGACCATTTGGAGCCACCTGTGGCCGAGCAGTCCCGCCTCGACAAAGTCATCGCCCTCGCCCGTCACCGGGGTTTCGTCTTCCAGGCCGGGGAGATCTACGGCGGATCGCGGTCGGCCTGGGACTACGGCCCCCTCGGCACGGAGCTGAAGGAGAACATCCGTCGCCAGTGGTGGCAGACGTTCGTGCGCGGACGCGCCGACATGGTCGGCCTCGACTCGAGCATCATCCTGCCCAAGCGCGTCTGGGAGGCCTCCGGGCACGTCGCGACCTTCACCGACCCCCTCGTGGAGTGCCTGCACTGCCACAAGCGCTTCCGCGCCGACAACCTCATCGAGGACTTCGAGGCGCGCAAGGGCCGCCCGGCGGAGAACGGCCTCGCCGACATCCCCTGCCCCAATTGCGGTACCAAGGGCCAGTACACCGAGCCGAAGGCGTTCTCCGGGCTGGTGAAGACCTACCTCGGCGTCGTGGATGACGAGTCGGGTCTGTACTTCCTGCGCCCCGAGACCGCGCAGGGCATCTTCGTGAACTTCTCGAACGTGCTCACCGCCTCGCGCCGCAAGCCCCCGTTCGGTGTGGGCCAGGTCGGCAAGGCCTTCCGCAACGAGATCACCCCCGGCAACTTCATCTTCCGCACCCGCGAGTTCGAGCAGATGGAGATCGAGTACTTCACACCGCCCGCCGAGGCGCAGGAGTGGTTCGAGCACTGGGTGGAGGCGTGCTGGAACTGGTTCGTCGACCTGGGCGTCGACCCGGCGAACATGAAGCGGTTCGACGTTCCCGAGGAGGACCGCGCGCACTACTCCGCCGGCACGATCGACGTGGAGTACCGCTTCGGCTTCCCCGGCAAGGAGTGGGGCGAGCTGATGGGTGTCGCCAACCGCACCGACTACGACCTGAAGAGCCACTCCGACGCATCGGGCCAGTCGCTCACCTTCTTCGACCAGGCCTCGGGTGAGAAGTACACGCCCTTCGTCATCGAGCCGTCCTTCGGCCTCACCCGCGCCATGATGGCCTTCCTCGTCGACGCATACCGCGAGGAGGAGGTGTCCAACGCCAAGGGCGGCACCGACACCCGTACGGTGCTGGCGCTGGACCCGCGCCTGGCGCCCGTCAAGGTGGCCGTGCTGCCACTGTCGCGCAACGAGCGCCTGTCGCCGCTGGCACGCGAGGTCGCCGACGATCTTCGGGCTCAGGGGTGGAACGTCGACTTCGACGACGCCGGCGCCATCGGCCGTCGCTACCGCCGTCAGGACGAGATCGGCACCCCGTTCTGCGTCACCGTCGACTTCGATTCGCTCGATGACCGCGCCGTGACCGTGCGCGACCGCGACACGATGGCGCAGGAGCGCATCGCGCTCGACGCGCTCGTGGGCTACCTCGGCTCGCGCCTGCGGGGCGCCTGAGCCTCGGCATCCCCCGATCCGCGCCGCCCCGCCCCGCGCCGCCCCGCCCCGCGTCTCGGGTCCGCGAGACACCGTCCACGCACCGAGACACGCGTTGTGCACCGGTGTTTCGGTGCGCCGCGCGTGTCTCGCGGCCAGGGGCACGCGGCGGAGCGCGAGAGAACGGCTACCGTGGAGGCATGGCATCCGGCGCACCCGAGTCCACCCTCAGTATCCGCGACCTCGACACGCTCGACGAGATTTTCGCCGCCCATCGGGTGATCGTGGAGATCTGGGGCGGACGCGACCCCATGCCCGCGCCGCTCATGCGCGCGCTGCAGTACTCGGGCAACTACGTGGTCGGCCTGTACGACGGTGAGCGCATCGTCGGCGCCTCCGTCGCGTTCTTCTCCCCGCCGGAGCAGCACGCCATGCACTCCCACGTCACGGGCGTACTGCCGGAGTACCAGCGTCGCGGGTTCGGACGCCTGCTCAAGCAGCAGCAGCGCCAGTGGGCGATCGCCCGCGACATCGGCACGGTCACCTGGACCTTCGACCCGCTTGTGCGCCGCAACGCCCACTTCAACGCCAAGACGATCGGCGTACGTTTCGTGGAGTACCTCGTCGACCAGTACGGCTCGGCCTACGACGGCGCCGAGCTCGACCAGAACGGCCAGGGTGTCGACAGCGACCGCCTCCTGGTCGCGTGGGCGCTCGCGTCGGCTCCGGTGCGTGAGCCGGATGCCGCGGACGTCGTCGCGACCGTCCAGATCCCCGAGGACATCGAGTCTCTGCGTCGCACCGATGCGGCCGAGGCCGCGGCGTGGCGTCTGCGCGTGCGCGAGGAGATGCTGTCGCACTACGGTCGCGGCCTCGTCATCGGTGGTTTCGACGACGAGCGCGGCTACCTGTTCGTGCAGGGCTGAGTCCGCGGGCTCGCGGCGTTTCGACGCGCTGCGCTCGCTCAACGACCGGGGGTGCCGTCGCGTTTCGACTCGCCGCGCTCGCTCGACGACCGGGGCGTGCGCAACTTCCGGTCGGTGAGCGACGAGCGCAGCGAGGAGTCGAAACGCGCCTCTCCGGCCGTCAGCCCTTCGCCGCGGCCTTCGCCGCCTTCTTGAACTCGCGCACCTTGGCCAGCGACTCGGGGGAGACGATGTCGGCCACCGAGCGGTAGGAGCCGTCTTCGCCGTAGGCGCCCGCGGCCTCGCGCCAGCCGGCGCCGGTGAAGCCGTACTGCTTGCCGAGCAGGGCGAGGAAGATCTTGGCCTTCTGCTCGCCGAAGCCGGGGAGGGCTTTCAACCGCTTCAACACGGTCGGCCCGTCGGGGTCGCCTTCGGTCCACAGCGCCGCGGCATCCCCGCCCCAGTCCTGCTCGAGCGCCCGGCAGAGCGCCTGCACGCGACCCGCCATCGACCCGGGGTAGCGGTGCACGGCCGGCGACTGCTGGAACGCGGCGACCAAGGCGTCGGGGTCGTAGCCGGCGATGGTCGCGGCATCCATGGCGCCGATGCGCTCCTGGATCTTCAACGGACCGCTGAACGCGGTCTCCATGGCTACCTGCTGGTCGAGGAGCATGCCGATCAGCAGCGCCAGCGGGTTCTCGGTGAGCAGGGTGTCGGCGGCGGGGTCGTCGGTGATGTGCAGGCTCATCCCTCGAGTGTGTCACCCGCAGACCCGCCGTGACAGCACGGTGACAGCCCCGTCGCCCGCGTGACAGGGACGCGACAGCGCGCCCGGCGCACAGTGGATGCCATGACCACTTCCACCTCACCATCCACCCTCGCGGTGCGCGCGGAGAGCCTCGTGAAGGTCTTCGGCGACAACCGTGCTGTCGACGGCGTCGACCTGGCCGTCGACGCCGGCACGGTCTACGGCGTGCTCGGTCCGAACGGGGCCGGCAAGACCACCACCATCAACATGCTCGCGACGCTGATGCGTCCCGACGCCGGCCGCGCCGAGATCTTCGGCCACGACGTCTCGCGGGAGCCGAACGTCGTCCGTCAGCTGATCGGCGTCACCGGGCAGTTCGCGTCGGTCGATGAGACGCTGTCGGCGACGGAGAACCTGATGATCTTCGGTCGGCTCCTGGGCCTGACGTGCAACGAGGCGAAGCGCAAGGCCGGGGACCTCCTCGAGCGCTTCTCCTTGACGGATGCCGCGCGGCGGCCCCTGAAGAAGTTCTCGGGCGGCATGCGGCGTCGACTGGATCTCGCCGCATCGCTTCTGGCCCAGCCTCCGCTCATCTTCCTCGACGAACCCACCACGGGTCTCGACCCGCGCACGCGCGGGCAGATGTGGGACACGATCCGCGAGCTCGTCGCGACCGGCTCCACCGTGCTGCTCACGACGCAGTACCTCGATGAGGCGGATCAGCTCGCCGACCGCATCGCCGTCATCGATCACGGCCGCGTGGTCGCCGAGGGCACGGCCGACGACCTCAAGGCCTCGGTGGGCACGTCGTCGCTGATCCTGCGGATGTCCGATCCCGCCGACGTGGATGACGCCCTGCGCGCGATCGCGCAGGTGCTGGGGGTGCGCGGCACCCTCTCGCCCGAGGCGGCGCGCATCACCGCGCCGATGTCCGACCCCGACCGTGTCACCGATCTGCTGATCACCCTGCGCGAGGCCGGCATCCACCTCACCGAGATGAGCGTGCAGAAGCCGACGCTCGATGAGGTGTTCCTGACCATCACCGGCCGACCGGCGGATGCCGCGGCCACCGACTCCGCGTCTGCCGACGCCGCCTCAGAGGAGGTCCGCGCATGAGCGCCATCGCCCCGACCCGCATCGATCTGACGCCCATCACCCCGGCATCCGAGCGCCGGCTCTCCAACCGCACGAGCCTGCGCCAGACCGTCGAGAACACGCTGACGATGGCGTATCGCGGGCTGGTGAAGATCCGTCGCACGCCCGAGCAGCTCGTCGACGTGACGGTGCAGCCGATCATCTTCACGCTGATGTTCGCGTACATCTTCGGCGGCGCGATCGCCGGAAACGTCGAGAGCTACCTTCCGGCGTTGATTCCGGGCATCCTCGTGCAGACCGTCATCACGACCTCGGTCGTGACCGGCACGCAGTTGCGCGAAGACATGGACAAGGGTGTGTTCGACCGCTTCCGGTCGCTGCCGATCGCACGCATCGCTCCGCTGTCGGGCGCGCTGCTGGCCGACACCCTGCGTTATGCGATCGCGACCTCCATCACGTTCGTCGTCGGCTTCCTCATGGGCTACCACCCGGCCGGCGGCTTCGGCGCGGTCCTCGCGGCCGGACTGCTCGTCATCGCCTGCTCGTGGGCCATCAGCTGGATCTTCGCGTTCTTCGGCGTCATCGCTCGCACGGCATCCAGCGTCCAGGGCATCTCGATGCTCATCCTGTTCCCGCTCACGTTCCTGTCGAACGCGTACGTGCCGATCGACTCGCTGCCCGCACCGCTCGCCTGGTTCGCGAGTGTGAACCCGATCTCTCACCTCGTGACCGCGGTGCGCGATCTCGCGAACGCGGGGGTCATCGCAGGGGACTTCTGGGCCTCGCTCTTGGGCGCCGCCGTCATCGTCCTCGTCTTCGCGCCGCTCACGGTGCGGGCGTACATGCGGAAGGCCTAGCGCCCGTCCAGACGATCGACCAGTGCGGTGAGCTCCGCCGGATCGGATGCCGCGGCATCCCGTCCGGCGGCGCTCACCGCATCGCGCACGGGAAGGGCGATCGGGTCGCTGAGGTCGGCGCGCCCCCGCAGCCGGTCGGCCTCGGCGAGTGCCGCCGCCGCATCGCTCAGGCGATCCGCGGCCAGGAACCAGCGGGCGAAAGCGACCGCGACGTCCGACATGATCGGTTGATCGCCCGTGCGGACGGCGACCGGCGCGGCCCGTCGCAGGGCGTCCGCGGCCCCCGCCGCGTCTCCGGTGAGCAGCAGCGCGAGCGCGCGCTTGCTCTCCTGCCACGCGGCGACCTGTGCGGGAAAGCCCGCCAGTGCCTGCTGCTGTTCGAGGCTGCCGGCACGCTCCAGCTCGCGCAGGGCGGCGGCGCCGTCGCCGCGCACCAGCTCGAGCGCGGCTGCCGTCGCGGCGGCCTGGGCGACGGCTCGTTCGGAGCCGTCGGCCCGCGCGCGGGCGAGCATCTGGTCGACGCGCTGCCGGGCCTCGCTCTCGCGACCGAGACGGAGCAGGATCGACACGGAGAGCGCCTGCTGCTGCAGCAGATCGCTGACCGACGTCAGACCTTCGAGCGCCTGCGTCGACTCGTCCGCGATGCGCAGCGACTCCTCCAGGCGCCCCTGCAGCATGAGCCACTCCGATCGCATCTGGCTGGCCAGAGCCGTGCCCCACGCATCGCCGAGGTGCCGGAAGGCATCCAGCGCGCGGCCGCTGGCGTCGCCGAGCCCCTCGATGTCACCGTTGTTCTGCGCGGTGGCCGCGTTCATGACCGCAGCGAACGCCCGGCTCCAGGCGGGGCCGTCCGTCAGATCGCTCTCATCCAGCCGCAGGTACGTCGACCACGGTTCGTCTCCGCGCCGATCCTGGCGGGCGCGCAGTGCCCCGCGCAGGACGACGGGGAGGACGGCCGCGAGCTCCGAGTCGTACCTCTGCGCGGCCGCGGCGATGCGCGCCACGCTCTGCGTGGACAGGTGCGTGGTCGTCGGATCGAGCATCGTGCGCATCAGCATCGCCATGGCCGCCACCACGACATCCGCCTCGCTGGCGAGGGCGTCGGCGGGGGTCGCGGTCGCGTTCAGAACGGACGTCAGCAGATCGAACCGCTCGCGCAACTGCCAGATCCACAGCTGCGCCCGCGCCAGACGCACCTCGAGTTCGCCGTGACCGACGGAGAAGCGGGTCGCGGCAGCGAGGTTCTCCTCGTTGGCGTCGAACCAGGCGATGGCCGGCCGGGCGGCCGGGGTCCGCAGCGCCCGGTCCTGCGCGAGTGCGAGCTGCGCCATCACGGCGGCCTGGCGTCCGCGAGCGTCCTCCAGCCTGCCCGATCGGTGGAGCGCGTCCAGTCCGTACTCGCGCACGGTCTCCAGCAGGCGGTAGCGGCCGCGGGAGCGCTGCACGAGTGAACGCTCGACGAGGTCGTCGATCGCCGTCTCGGGAAGCCCGAACGCCGCCGTGACCTCGGCCAGGTCCGCGGAGGAGATGCCGTCGGGGAAGACGGCCAACGCGAGCAGCGCGTCCCGCTGCGCGTCGTCGAGCAGGCTCCAGCTCCAGTCGATGACAGCCCGCAGTGTCTGGTGCCGCGGCTCCGCCGTGCGCGGTCCTCGGTCCAGAAGCGCGAATCGATCCGCGAGGCCGTCCTCGATCTCGGCGATCGACAGCACCCGTGCCTTCGCCCCGGCGAGCTCGAGTGCCAGCGGCAGACCGTCCAGGCGCCGTGCGATGCGGGCGACGGCCTCCGTCTCGCCGGCGTCCGGCGCGTGCCCGCGGGCGGCGCGGATGCGCGCGGCCAGCAAGGCCACGGCATCGCCCTCCGGCAGCGATCCCACCGTGACGAACGCCTCGCCAGGAACGCCCAGCGGTTCGCGGCTCGTGGCCAGCAGTCGCAGCGCCGGTGCCACCCGCAAAGCATCGGTCGCCACCTGGGCGGCGTCGCTCACGACGTGCTCGGCGTTGTCGAGCACGAGCAGCAGGGGCCGGCCGGCGAGGGCGGCGAGGGCACGCTCGCGGGAGCCCTGGGCCTGCCCGACAGTGCTCTCGGACAGGCGGACGCCACGACCGAGAGCGGTGGCGACGGCATCCCAGACGCCCCCCGCGTCGGCCGGTGCCAGCTCGACGAACACCGCGGGCGCGTGACGGCGGGCGAGCTCCAGTGCGAGAGTTGTCTTTCCCGCACCGCCGGGACCGATCAGGGTGAGCAGCCGCTCATCGGTCAGCTGAGCCTCGGCGAGGGCGATCTCGTCGGCGCGCCCGATCAGAGGCGTCAACGCTGCCGGAATGCGTGTGTCGTCGACAGCCCCCACCGTAGGCGCGCCGTGCGGACCCGCGATCCGCTGCGCGTGCGCGCGGTCTTCGAGCAGATCGCGCCGCGCCCAGTCGAAGTCGTCCGGCACCCAGGGGTCCGCCGTCCAGAGATCGAGCGCGTTGCGCGCCAGCGCCGCGGCTCGTTCG
>NZ_MKRU01000092.1:61375-63843 GCF_001897985.1 Microbacterium sp. 69-7
GGTAGCCGCCGGACACCGCCTCGATCGTCGCCGAGCCGAGGGCGCGGCGCAGACGCGAGACGAGGGACTGCACCGCGGCGCGCGGATCGTCGGGTGCATCGACCGGCCAGAGGTCGTCCGCCAGTGCTCGCACGGACACCGCGGCGCCCGCATCGACCGCGAGACGGAACAGCAGGCTCTCCTGCCCGCGACCGCGCGCCGGAAGAGGCCCGGCATCCCACGCCGGTCCGCCGAAGTAGGTGAGCCGCACGGCTCCACTCTAGGTGCGAGGCGCCACCTCCCTTCCGGCCCTCTCCACGACGCGGTGAAAGGATGGGGGCGTGTCCGACAAGCCTGCAGCCGACCTCGCCGACCGTGCCCGCACCACCCGGGTCGTGGTGATCGGTGGGGGGATCGCAGGTCTGGTCGCCGCGTGGGAGTGCGCTCGCATCGGCATGCCCGTCACGCTCATCGAACAGCAGCCCCGGCTCGGCGGCCGGATCGAGACGGACGAGCTGGACGGCATCACCGTCGATCTGGCCCCCGAAGCGTTCTCGCTCTCGGCGCCCGCGCTCGCCGGCCTCCTCGACGAGCTGGGACTGCGCGCCGAGGTGGAGCCGGCGCGCGAGGGCTCGGTCGCCGTGGCGCTCGCCACCCCCGGTGGCCCACGCGTGGTCACGCTGCCACCGAATCGGGCCGGCATCCCGGCCAACGTGTGGGCCGAACCGGTGCGCGCCCTCGTGGGCGGTCGGGGGGTGTGGCGGGCCTACCTCGATCGGTTGCGGCCTCCGTTGACCATCGGTCGTGAGCGCAGCCTGGGTGCGCTCGTGCGCTCACGCATGGGCGCGCGCCTGCGTGATCGCCTCGTCGCCCCCCTCACTCTCGGCACCTGGGGTGTCGATCCCGACCAGATCGATGTGGACCTCGCCGTTCCCGGCCTCAGCGCCGCGCTGACCCGCGCGGGCTCGCTCGCCGGCGCGGTCGGCCAACTGCTGCCCGACGACGCCGCGACGAGAGGTCCGCGCCGGGCGCGGTTGCGAGGCGGGCTGACACAGCTGGTCACGGCGCTCACCGAGCGACTGCTGCTGCTCGACGCCGACCTGCGGGTGAACCACCGCGCACGGGGCCTGACGCGAACGCCGGACGGCTGGCTGGTCCATCTCGACCCCGCGGACCCGCGGGACGAGGCCGAGCTTTCCTCCGCGCAAGAGTCCGCGGAGCCGCTGCCCGCGGATATCGTCGTGCTGGCCGCCGGGGCGGCGACCTCCGCCGCTCTCCTGCGTGGGCACGGCATCGTCCTCGAGGCTGCGCCCCTGCCCGTGCGCGACGTCGTGACCCTCGTGATGGATGCCGGGACCGCCGCCTCCGACGGTCCCGCGACGATCTATCCCGTGCCGGGAGCGATGGCGGCGGCATCCGTCATCGACGTCGGCTCCGCGTGGGCGGGTGTGCGTGCCCACGCCGGGCCCGGTCGGCGGGTGCTTCGGCTGACCTTCGATGCGGCACCGGCGGACGATGCCACCGACCTCATCGCACGCGCCGCCGCCGACGCTGCGCAGTTGTGGCCCGGAATCGGAGGCGTTCGCGCGGCTGCGCAACGGCGTGCGACGCTCGCACCGCCGGCATCCGTCCTCGGTCACGACCAGCGCACCGCCGCGACCCGTGCGGCGATCGGTCGTCGGCACGGTCTCATCGCGGTCGGCGAGGACCTCGCCGGCGGGGGCGTATCCGCCATCGTCGCCGACACCCTTGCCGAGGTGGAACGCGTCCGCCACGACGCGCTGTGGACGCGCTCCTAGCACACGCCTCCCGTCAGGGCCAGCCCCGGGACCGGAGGATGCCGGAATCGGAATATTGCGACTACTCTGGAGTCACGAAGCACTCCCAGCACGGACGTGAGGAGACGCCATGAAGGGCAAGATCGGAATCGTCGTGGGACTCGCCGCGGGCTACGTGCTCGGGTCGCGCGCCGGCCGCGAGCGCTACGAGCAGATCAAGGCGGGGTACCTCAAGATCTGGAACACCGCCCCGGTGCAGAAGCAGGTCGCCGCCGTCAAGGACCTCGGCAAGAGCGCCGCCCTCGCCCTGCCGAGCGCCCTGTGGGACGGAGCGGTCAAGGTCACCCGTGCGGCGAGCCGCAACGGCACGCCGGGGCAGAAGCTCGACTCCGCGATCCGCGCGGGCCGGGCCTCGGCCGACGAGGTCACCCGCGGAGCGGAGAAGACGGCCGCAGAAGTGAAGAAGGCCGCCGACAAGGCCGTCGCGGACGCGAAGGCCGCGGCCAAGAAGGCAGCGGACGACTGACATGGCGACGCCTCGGGGATTCCGCGACCGCGCCGATGACAGCCTGCTGACTCTCGTCGGCGAGGTGCCGGAGCTCGTCCGCAACCTGGTGGTCGCCGAGATCGACTCGGCCAAGACGTGGGCCAAGAAGGCGGGCAAGGATGCCGGCATGGGCGGTGTCTGGTTCATCGTCGCTCTGTTCTTCC
>NZ_MKRU01000092.1:63862-116273 GCF_001897985.1 Microbacterium sp. 69-7
TCGACCAACCCCGTCGACGCCGTGAAGGTCGACGCGCGCATCGTGAAGGACGTGGCCGATGAGTTCTGACCAGCTGATTCCGCGCACCGCCGTCGCCCTCGGCATCACCGATCCGGTGGAGAGCGCGCGTGCGGAGCTGAAGGCCGCTCTGGCGGCGATCGAGGTCAAGGCGAACGTGCCCAAGCGGGTCGCGCAGGCCACCCATCGCGGGGTCGCCGACGCGCGTCGCTTCGCGCGGCGCAATCCCACGCAGGCCTCGCTCGCCGTGCTCGGTGCGGCTGCCGTCGTGGGACTGACCGTCTGGGGAATCGTCCGCGCCTACACGCGCTGAGTACCCGTGGGGCGCGCCCGCGCGCGTTCTGACCCGCGCCGCGGGCGCTGTCAACCCCGTGTTCGAGCTATGCGTCGCCCGGGGTATGCTCGTGTCTCAGGCAGCGGCAATGGTGCGCAAGCTGCCGGCAACGACGACCCGAGCCGCGCAGCCATCGCGTTCTTGCGTGCACGAGCGCCGTTGCCGGATGCGCGAAACCGTGCGTCCCGACTGAGCATCACGAAAGTCGAGCATGATTCCTGATCCGCACGCCGCCAAGCCCCTCAAGGGGTGGCGTGTGCTCGTTCCGCGCGGGGGGCCCTGGGGCGACTCCGTGGCGGCGACGCTGCGGGCGCAGGGTGCTGTGCCGGTCATCGCTCCCCTCATCAACTTCGCGCCCTCGACCGATCAGGCAACGCTCGAGCAGGCGCTCGCCGATCTCGCCGCCGGGGCTTTCGACTGGGTGACCCTCACCAGCGCCACCACGGTCGACGTCCTCTACGCCTACCGCGCCGTCATCCCCGCCTCCACTCGCGTCGCCGCGGTGGGCGAGACGACGGCCGCGGCGCTCGCCGCGGTCGGCTATCGCGTCGACCTCGTCCCCGACGAGGACAACTCGGCGGCCGGGATGGCCTCGCAGCTGATCGAGCTCGAGCCCGCGCCGCGGCGCATCCTGACGCTGCGCAGCGAGATCGCCAAGCCGGTGCTCACGCGCCGCCTCACCGAGGCGGGGCACGGCGTGCGCAGCGTCGTCGCCTACCGCACGGTGGGTGTGCCGGTCACCGAGCGGATCGCCCACGACGTCGCGAGTGGCCGTATCAACGCGATCCTCGTCACCAGCGGCTCGGTCGCCGAACAGGTACGGCTGCAGTTCCCGGAGATCCCCGACGCCACCGTGATCGCCGCCATCGGACCGCGCACCGCGAAGGACGCCCGCAAGGTGGGTCTCGGCGTGAGCGCGGTGGCGCGGGAGCAGACCGTCGAGGGGCTCATCACCGCGGTGTCGAACTTCCCCCTGCCGCACGCCAAGGACGAGTTCCACCTCTGACGCGCGGTCCGCGCACGGACCTCAGCCGAGGATCTGCGCGAGGAAGCGCGCCTGCTCCTCCCATTGGAAGGCCTGACCGCCTTCGTGCTCGTTGAAGTCGTAGACGCGGATCTGCTTGTCGCCGCGGTCGACGTGGTTGTAGGCGGCGAAGACGGTCGAGGGTGGGCACACCGGGTCGAGCAGGCCGACGGAGAACAGCGCGGGCGCACCCAGGCGGCGAGCGAAGTTGACGCCGTCGAAATAGGAGAGCGTGTCGAGCACCCGCTGCGTGGCGCCCCGGTGCACCGACAGGTAGCGCACCACCTCGTGGTACGGCTCGCGGTCGGTCATCCCGATCGCGCGCTCGAAATGGCAGAGGAACGGCACGTCGGGCATGACCGCGACGAGGCCCTCGCTCAGCGCGGCCGCGGCCAGCGTGATGCCGCCGCCCTGGCTGCCACCGGTGACGGCGATGCGCGCCGCATCCACCCGGGGAAGGGTGCGGGCGGCGTCGATGAGGCGCACCGCGTCGGTGAACACGCGGCGGTAGTAGTAGTCCTCGGGCGATTCGATGCCGCGGGTCATGTAACCGTTGGTCGAGGGTCCCGTGCCGTGCGGATCCGGTGTCGCGCCCGGAGCGCCCCAGGTGGATCCCTGTCCACGCGTGTCCATGAACAGATGCGCGTAGCCGGCCGAGGCCCAGCCGAGCCGCTCGGTCGCAAGCCCGCGACCTCCGCCGTACCCGTTGAACTCGATGACCGTCGGCAGTGCCGCGGCGTCGTCGGAGCGTCGGGGCGTGTGCAGCCATGCCTTCACGGGTTCGCCGGCGAACCCCGGGAACGTCACGTCGAACACGTCGATGGTGCTCAGCACGGTCTCCACCGGCTCGACGATGATCTCGCCGCCGACGGCGCGCGACTGCGCGATCGTCCGCGCCCAGAACTCGTCGAAGTCGGCCGGCTCGCGCACCGCGGGACGGAACGCTTCGAGGGCGGGGAGATCGAGATCGAATCGAGGCATCGGGGATTCCGTGTCGGGTGACGCCGGCGCATCGTCGCCGACGCTCCACGATATCGCCCGCGCCGAGACCGGATCGTTGCGGGGCTGTGAGCATCCGCACATGGTCGCGCTGGCAGACTGAAGTCATGGTGACCCTGCTGCTCGATTCGACGCAGCTCGAGGTCGTGCTGTCGGGCGTCGAACGCGCCCTGTCGCGGCGATCGGAGAGCGTGCGCGTCGACAGGTCTCACATCCTCCGGGTGCAGCTGACCGACGACGCCTGGACCTGGCTGCGCGGAGTGCCCAGCCCCGGCACGCAGGTGCGCGGCACCGTCGCGATGGGAACCTGGCGCTCCGCGAGCGGCAACGACTTCGTGCTGGTGCGCCGACGTCGCCCGGCGGTGGTCGTCGATCTGTCCGAGGATGCCGAGTTCGAACGCCTCGTGCTGACGACTCGTCACGGCGTCGCCCTCGTCCAGGCATTGCGTCTGGACGGCGACGACGCGTCGGACGTCGTCGAACTCGCCGACTCCTGACGGCGGGTCAGGCGACGTCGCGCCGCCAGCTCGTCAGATAGCCGAGGCCGACGGACACCACGGCATAGCCGAGCAGGACCATGCCTCCGCCCCACCACGCGAGAGGGACAGCCCCGCCGGCGCCCATCGTCGCGTAGATGCTGGAGCCGACCAGGGCGTCCGAGGCCGCACCCGGCAGGTAGGCGGTCACCCCCGACACGCCGTCGACCAGCGTCGCCACGGTGCGCGCGATGGGCTCGACGAACTGCGTGAACGCCAGCACGCCGACGACGGCGGCGACCTGATTGCGCACCAGCGTGCCCACGCCGACGCCGATCAGCGTCCACAGAACGAAACTCGCCACGATGCGCCCGATCATCGCCCAGGTGTCGGTCTCGCCCAGCCGTGTGTCGACGCCGAACGCGGCGAGCGCCGCCGCTCCGATCCCGACCGCCGCGACGAGCGCGACGGCGGCGTACAGCACGCCCATGACGACTGCGGCGGCCAGCTTGCCGACGAGGGCGATCCCGCGTCGCGGCGTGGCCAGGAACGTCGGCGTCAGCGTCTTGTGCCGGAACTCATTCGTCACGAGCAGCGTGCCGATGAGCAGGGGGAAGACGTAGCCGACCGAGGTGGCGAGGCTGTAGATGAGCGGAGGAAGGCTCGTCGGCGACACCCGGGCACCGCTCGTCGTGCCGCCGGGCAGCGTGCCGCTCGCGACCGCGCCGAACACGGCGGACAGGCCGCCGGCGGTCACGCCGACATAGGCGAGCAGCACGACGGCGAGAACCCACCACATCGCCGTGGTGAACTGCTTCGTGAGCTCCGACCGGGACGCGTTGACGAGACTCATCGCGGGTCTCCTTCCTCGGCGGCGACCGTGTCGCTGGGGTCGTCCTCGACCGCGTGGATGTACTCGGCGTCCTCGACGCCCGGCTCTGCGTCCTCCGGTGCGGCCGCGGCCGGAACGGCAGCGGCCGTGAGCGGCGGCGTGAGCGGGTCCGGAGCCGATGCCGCCGGAGCCGCCGGCGTCGGCGCCTGCACCCGCGTGCCGTTCACCAATTCGAGGAACACCTCCTCCAGCACCGGGCCGCGCCGCTGCAGGTGCGACAGGGCGACTCCGGCCGCCGCAGCGATGGCACCGAGATGGGCCGGCTCGGCGCCGCGCACGGAGAAGCCCGAGCGCAGGGGCGTGTACGCGATGCCCGCGGCATCCAGAGCATTCGCCAGCGCCGTGCGGTCGGGGGCATCGATGACCGTCGCCACGTCGTCCGCGCCGACCAGGTCGCCGATATCGCCCTCGAACACGAGCCGGCCGCGGGAGATGACCAGCAGCGCCGACACCGTCTGCTGCACCTCGGCGAGCATGTGCGAGGACACCAGCACCGTTCGTCCCTCGCCGGCCAGCTGGCCGAGGAAGCCGCGCAGCCACTTGATCCCCTCGGGGTCCAGACCGTTCGCGGGCTCGTCGAGCACCAGCACGCCGGGGTCTCCGAGCAGCGTGTAGGCCAGGCTGAGGCGCTGTCGCATGCCGAGCGAGAAACCGCCCACCTTGCGACCGGCGGCGTCGGCGAGCCCCACGAGGCCCAGGACCTCGTCCACTCGTCCGCGCGGGAGCCCGGCGGCCTGCACGGCGACGGTGAGGTGGCCGGCGGCGGTGCGCCCGGGATGGAAGCTGGAGGCCTCGAGCGCGGCGCCCACCGTCTGCAGGGGGTGCGGCAGCTCCGAGTACCGCCGGCCGCCGATGGTGGCGCTGCCCGAGGTGGCGCGCACGAGCGCGAGCAGGATGCGCAACGACGTGGTCTTGCCCGCGCCGTTGGGGCCGAGGAAGCCGGTGACCCGTCCGGGCTCGACGCGGGCGGTGAAGTCGTCGACGGCGCGGACCGCACCGAATGTCTTCGTGACCCCACGGAACTCGAGGAGGTGTCCTTCGGGCATCGTCATCCTCTCGTCATCGCCGACCATCGTCGGCCGTTGCCTCCATCCTGCCCGATCGGCCCGCGCCGGCCGGGTGCCCGCGCGGGAGGCGCCGAGACCGACGGCGCGGGTAACGTTGCGAGCGTGAGCGATGCCGCCGAACCCACCGTGCTGGTCCGCACCGTCCGGGGAGTGGGTCACCTGACCCTCAACCGTCCGCGGGCCATCAACGCACTCGACCTGGGCATGATCGAGATCATCTCCGATGCCCTGGATCGCTGGGAGCACGACGCCGACATCGAGGTGGTGCTCCTCGACGGAGCGGGCGAGCGCGGCCTGTGCGCCGGGGGAGACGTGCGGGGCCTTCGCGAGTGGATCCTCGCGGGACGCGTCGAGGAGACGGCGCACTTCTTCCGCGCCGAGTACGCCCTGAATCTGCGTATCGCCACGTATCCGAAGCCGGTCGTCGTCGTCGCCGACGGCGTGACGATGGGTGGTGGCATCGGACTGGCAGGCCATGCGGCGGTCCGCGTCGTCACCGAGCGCTCGCGGCTGGCCATGCCCGAGACGCGCATCGGCTTCACCCCGGACGTCGGCGGCTCGTGGCTGCTGGCGCACGCGCCAGGGCGGCTCGGCGAGTATCTCGCGCTCACCGGTGAGTCGATGGATGCCGCGGACGCCCTCGCCGCCGGCTTCGCCGATGCGCTGGTGCCGAGCGAGCGGATCGGAGACCTCCGCGCCGCGCTCGCCGATCGTGCCGATCCGGCGACCCCGGCCGAGATCGTGCTGCTGTTCGACGAGACGCCGGGGCCGTCGCGGCTCGTCGCGGCCCGTTCGTGGATCGACGATGCCTTCGCCGCCGACACCGTCGCCGAGATCATCGCGCGGCTGCGTGCGCGGCCCGAGGCGGATGCCGCGGCCACCGCCGAGACGCTCGCGGCGCTCGCGCCCACCGCGTTGACCGTCACGCTGGCCGCCGTCCGTGCCGCCCGGCGGTTGCCGGATCTTCGAGCCGCGCTCGCGCAGGAGTACGGCCTCGTACTGTGGTTCGCCCAGACGCAGCCCGATCTGCCCGAGGGCATCCGGGCGCAGCTGGTCGACAAGGACCGCGACCCGCACTGGCATCCGGCCGCGCTCGCCGACCTCGAGGACGGGCTGGCCGAGCGGGCGCTGGCGTTCGAGCCGCCATTGGCGCTGTGGGCGCCGCGATGACGCGCACGCGCGCGCACCGCAGGTGGTCGATCGGCGTCGCGATCGACCAGTTCTTCTTCGTCTTCGCGGGGCTGGCGGCCATCTGGCTCGCCTATCTGGGGTTCACCGAGAGCTTGACGGTCGGGTGGTGGGGCATCCTCGGCTTCCTGCTGTTCTGGCTGCTGCTGGCCTACCTCGTGCTGCCCCGACTGCACCGGATCCTGACGACGATCTACGTGCCCGACTACTTCATCGGTCGCGCCCGTACGAGCGACGGGCTTCTCGGCGACCCTGTGAACCTCGCCTTCCTGGGAGACGGCGAGCAGATCGAGCGGGTGATGCGGGCCTCGGGGTGGACCAAGGCCGATCCCGTCACCTTCGCGTCGTCCTGGCGCATCGTCACCTCGACCCTGCGTCGCCGCAGCTACCACGAAGCCCCGGTGAGCCCCCTGTTCCTCTTCGGTCGTCAGCAGGACTTCGCCTATCAGCAAGAGGTCGACGGCAACCCGGCGCAGCGCCACCACGTGCGCTTCTGGAAATGTCCGGACGGGTGGCTGCTGCCGGGGGGCCGCCGCGTCGACTGGCTGGCGGCGGGCACGTTCGACACCTCGGTCGGGCTGTCGCTGTTCACCCTGCAGGTCACCCACCGCATCGACGCCGACACCGACGTCGAGCCCGATCACATCGTCGCCACTCTCCGAACCGGCGAGCCGGCCGTGCGGGTGGACGTGATCGCGGACTTCTCCACGGGCTACCACGCCCGCAACGGCGGCGGGGACAGCATCCGCACCGATGGCGACCTGCCCGTGGTCGACGTGCGCGCCGTGCGCATCTCCGCGGAGGCCGTCGCATGAGCGGGCAGCGGCACGTGCGGCCCGAGCGGCGGCCGTCCTACGAGCCGGTGACCCGGCTGCTGCAGCCGATCGCCCATGACCCGAAGATGCCGCGGCCGTCGACGACGGTGACCGGTGCCGCGCTGGTGCTGCTGAGCGCGCTCGTCGGGATCGCCTCGATGGTCGAGCTCGCGGTGAACTGGACGGGGTACGCGAACCAGATCGTCCTCGATCTCGACGGCGGCGATGTCACCCCTGATCTGGCCGACGCCTCTCTCGCGGTCCTGCTCGTCGTGCTCGGTGCGGCCGTGGTGATCCAGCTCGTGTGCGTGATCCTGCTGTTCTTCGGCAGCAACCTCGCACGCGTCGCGGTGATGAGCGTCGCCACCCTGTCCATCGCCAGCGCCTTCGCGAGTTGGTGGGCGCGCGATCAGGAGATCACGCTGTTCACGACCCTGCCCGCCCTGGCACTCGACATCCTCGTGCTGCTCGCCCTGTCCAGTCGCAGCGCCGCGGCGTACGCCCGTCGCACCGAGAAGCGCTGAGAGGTCCCGTGTTCGACAGTCCCCTATCCGCGTCCGCCTACGAGGTGCTCGGGGTCGCCGCGGATGCCGCCGACGACGAGCTCCGCAAGGCGTATCGCCTGCGGCTGCGTCAGACCCACCCCGACACCGGCGGCGATGCCGCGCTCTTCGTCCACGTGCAGCGCGCGTGGGAGCTCGTCGGCACGCCGGATGCCCGGAGCGCCTACGATCGCGGTCACGGTTTCGGCGCCTCGGCGCCGGCATACGGTCCGGACGGCGCCGACGGTGACGGCAGCGGCGCCGGCACGAGCTGGCGTCCGCCGTCGCGACCGGCCGACACGCGCCCGCGGGCGCGTTCGTTCGGTCAGCCCGGGGGCTGGCGCCGCGAGCGCTACCTCGATCTCATCCGCGAGTGGGCGGGGCGCGGCACCGAGCTGCCCGACCCCTACGACCCGGCGCTGGTGCGCGCGGCCCCGCGCGAGCTGAAGCGGATGCTCGCGGATGCCCTCGCCGAAGAGGCCAGCGCGCGTGTCATCGGCGACCTGGGAATGGGGTACACGGTGTGGCACGACGTCGCCGTCGACCCGCGTGATCCGTCGCTGAAGGTCGATCACATCGTGCTGGGACCCAGCGGCCTCTACGCTCTGCTCAGCGAGGATCTCGGTGGTCCGGTGCGGCTGCGCCGCGGTGAGCTGATCGGTGACGGTGTCGAGGGTTCTCCGATCGCCGACCTGGTCGCGGGGGCGCGCGTGCTGGCGCGCGCAGCGCGCGTCCGTTTCAGCGGCGCGATCGTGGTGCTGCCCGACGACGACGTCGTCAGCGCGATCGAGGAGATCGGCAAGGTGCGCTCGCTGCCGGTCGCGGTCGTCGCCCGTTCGGCGTTGGCGACAGTGCTCCGGCGGGGCCTGACCGGGGCCCGCGACATCGGCGGCAACGAGCTGTTCGATGTGCGCACACGCCTGCAGCAGACCGTGCGCTTCGTGTGATCCGCTGAGCGGCGCGCGGGCGCCGTCTAGGGTGAGGACATGGACCCCGCCGGCTGGACCTTCGTGATCCTCGGGCTCGCCGTCGTCGCCTTCGTCAGCGGACGGGTGCCGCTGGCCCTCGTCTCGGTCGGGGTCGCCCTCGCGCTCTGGGCGACCGGCGTGCTCACGCTGGGCGAGGCCTTCGCCGGATTCGGCGATCCGACGGTGCTGTTCATCGCCTCCCTGTTCGTGGTCAGTGAGGCGCTGGATGCCACCGGCGTCACGGCATGGCTGGGCCACCAGGTCGTCACCCGCGCGGGCACGGGCAGAGCGCGCCTCACCGTGATCATCGGTCTGCTGGCCGCCGTGCTCACGGCCTTCATCTCGATCAACGGCGCGGTGGCCGCGCTGCTGCCGGTCGTCGTCGTGGTGGCGGTCCGCGCCGGCATCCTCCCCTCGAAGCTCCTCCTCCCGCTCGCCTTCGCCGCGAGCGCCGGGTCGCTGCTGACCCTCACCGGGACCCCGGTCAACATCGTCGTCAGCGAGGCTGCGGTCGCCGCCGGAGGCCGGGAGTTCGGCTTCTTCGAGTTCGCTCTCGCCGGCATCCCCCTCGTGCTGCTGACCGTCGCGATCGTCGCGCTCGGCGGCGGACGCCTGCTCCCGGCCCGCACCGCGGAGCGGCTGGCCGACCTCGCCCCCGATCCGCGAGAGCACGCGCAGACTCTCCGCGACAGCTACGACGTCGACCTCGACACCGCGCGCCTGTTCAGCGTGCGGGAGGGTGTCGCCGAGGTGCTCGTCGCGCCGCGCTCGCGGCTCATCGGCCGCACCGTGTCGGTGGGAATGACGACACGCGACGAGAACCTGGTGATCCTGGCGGTGCGCCGCGGAGACGACGACGGACCGAACGCGTCGCGGGGGACCGGCGTCGCCGGCGCTCTCGTGCTGCAGGCGGGCGACGCGGTGCTCGTCCAGGGACCGTGGGCGGCACTGACGCGCTACGCGCAGTCGCCGGACGTCATCGCGGTCACGCCGCCGCAGACGCTGCAGCGCGCGGTGCCCTGGGGGCGCGGGGCCAAGCGCGCGATCGGCATCCTCGCGGTCATGGTCGTGCTCCTGGCGACCGGTCTGGTCCCGGCCCCGGTGGCGGGACTGCTGGCCGCCGGCGCTCTCGTGCTCACCGGTGTGCTGACCGTCCCGCAGACCTATCGGTCCATCTCGTGGACGACGGTCATCCTCATCGCCGGCATGATCCCCCTGTCCTCCGCCTTCGTGTCCACGGGCGCCGCCGACGTCGTCGCCGCCGCCGTGCTGCGCGTCATCGGTTCCGGCTCACCGCAGGTGGCGCTGCTCGTGCTGTGCCTGCTGACCATGGTGCTCGGACAGTTCATCTCGAACGTCGCCACGGTCCTGGTGGTGATCCCGATCGCCGTCGCGATCTCGCAGACGCTCGGCGTCAGCGTGCAGCCGTTCATGATGGCGCTGACGGTCGCCGGTGCGGCGGCCTTCCTCACCCCCGTCGCGACGCCCGTCAATCTCATGGTGATGCAGCCCGGCGGCTATCGGTTCGGCGACTACGGCAAGCTGGGGCTGCCCCTGATGGTCGTGTATCTCGCCGTCGCCGTGCTCTACGTCCCGCTGATCTGGCCGTTCTGAGGGGCTCAGCCGGCGAGACCCCACAGCTGCAGGGGATGGGTGAGCCGCCACCACGCGTCGGGGTCGGGGATGTTCGCGGTCAGATGGACGCCCACGGTGACCGCATCCAGAGGTCCGCGCACGAGGACCTGGCCGACGGGGGCGTTCGCCGTTCGGGCGCTCCCGAGGTCGAGGGTGGTCGTCGCCGTCGCGGCGGCACCGTTCCAGAGGATCACGGCCGCGTCGGCATCCGTCACGATGTTCGCCGTCGCGCCCCATGCCGTGCTGACGACGCCGGCGAGGGTGCCGGCCGGCATGGTCTTGGGCGTCGAGACCTCCGCCGCGACCTCCGTCAGCAGGCGCGCCGTCTCCTGGTCCCGCGCCTCGCCGGTGGGCTGACCGAGCGCCGTGGCGTAGACCCGCACCGTCGTGGTGCCGACCGTGATGTCCTTCGCGGCGAGGAGGTTGTAGGAGTCGGCGAGACTGCCCGTCTTGAGCCCGACCACGCCGGGGTCGCTGAGCAGGTCGTTCGTGTTGGCGACCTCGCCCGCCCCGGGCAGCTCGACGCTGCGAGTGCGTGCGATCTCGGCCACCACGGGGTTGGCGAGGGCGAGCTGCGCCAGCGCCACCAGAGCGGCCGGCTCGGCGGTGTTGGCGGGGTCGATTCCCGTCGGCTCCGACAGCGTGATGGCCCCGAGGCCGTGCCGGTCCAGCCATGCTCGCGCGGCCTGGGCGAAGACCTCGTCGGTCGGCCAGAGGGTGCTGGCCAGTCGATTCGTGTAGTTGCCCGCCGACCCCATCAGAATGCCCTGCAGCATCTGGTACTCGGTGAGCGTGCCTCCGACGGGGACATCCAGCGCCGACTCGTCGTCCGCCAGATAGTCCCAGTACGTCTGGCGGTCGCGCGAGGTGAAGGTGAACTCCGGCCCGGGCTGTCCGACGCTCAGCGGCATCTCGTCGAGGATCATCAGGACGGTGACGACCTTGGAGATGCTCGCCATCGAGACGGGTGCGCTCGAGGATGCCGCGACGGCCTCGAATCCCGCGACGCCGACGGCGCCGGCGCCCGCGGACGGCCACGCCACGGCCGACACGGTCGCCACCGGTCCGTCGGGCGTGATCTCCCGCACGGTCGGCGCCACGGCCCAGAGCGGCCAGAGCAGCGTCGCGGCCGCGTAGGCGCCGCAGACGCCGATGGCGGTGAGCAACGGCACGACGACGCCGGCGCGCAGCGGGGAGCGTCGCGGGCGTCGAGCAAGCAGGTCGGGAGCCGCACCGCCCGCGATCGGCGTATCGACCGCGTCGGTGACGGTCTCGTCGTCGACCCAGGCGAGCGCGCGGCGGCCCGCGCGATTGCGGACGACGATGGTCTCGGTCGGGGCGGTGCTCTCCCGCAGCGCGCGGCGCGACGGCGGGGGCGCGTCGTCCGAGGTCACCCGCTCAACGTACCCGTTCGCCGCTATACTCGAGCGCACAACCACGGGAGTCCGGTGAGCCGGGCTGAGAGGAAGCGATCCACGCTTCGACCGTCGAACCTGATCCGGATCATGCCGGCGCAGGGAGGAGAGAATATGCACGCGTCTGCGTCCCCGTCCACCGTCACCTCGTCGGATGCCGCGGCATCCCGTTCCGCCGTCGGCGTCGGCCGTCTGCGCTGGAGAGTCGTCGACATCGTCGTCGCCAGTGTCATCGGCGTCGCGTCGGGCCTGATCTTCCTGCTCTGGAACGTCGGCTACCTCGGCCCGAAGAGCCTGCTGGAACCCCTGCTGCCCGGCATGCAGGGCCTGCTGGACGGCCCGTGGCTGTTCGCCGGCGTGCTGGGTGCTCTCCTCATCCGCAAGCCGGGAGCGGCGATCTACACCGAGACGCTCGCGGCCGTCGTCTCGGCCCTCGTCGGCAACCAGTGGGGCGGCTTCCTGACCCTCGAGGCGGGACTCGTTCAGGGTCTCGGAGCCGAGCTCGTCTTCCTGTTGTTCTTCTACCGGGCGTGGAAGCTCCCCGTCGCCATCCTCGCCGGCGCCGGGGCTGCCCTTGCGGGGGGCATCAACAATCTGATCCTCTGGTACGCCGGGGCCGACGCCGCGTTCACGGTGATCTACCTGATCTGCACCACCATCTCGGGCGCCGTCATCGCCGGTGCCCTCTCGTGGGTGCTCGCGCGCGGTCTCGCCGCGACCGGTGCGCTGGATCGCTTCGCCGCGGGGCGCGAACGCCGCGACCTCGTCTGAGCGTGGCCGTCGACCTCGGCGGGCCGGTCGCGCCGGTCACGGTCAGCGCCCAGGGATGGGGCTGGCGGCACGCGTCACGCCGGGCCTGGGCGGTGCGCGACGTGTCGTTTCGCATCGAACCCGGCGAACGCGTGCTGCTGCTCGGTGCTTCCGGCGCGGGCAAGTCGACCCTGCTGCAGGGGCTTGCGGGCGTGCTCGGCGGCGACGAGGAGGGCGAGTCGGCGGGAGCACTGCTGATCGACGGCGTCCCGGCCGCGCAGAACCGCGGCCGGGCGGGCCTCGTGCTGCAGGATCCCGACGCGCAGGTGATCCTCGCGCGAGTGGGTGACGACGTCGCGTTCGGCTGCGAGAACCTCGGTGTGCCGCGTGAGGAGATCTGGCCGCGCGTGCACGCGGCACTGGATGCCGTGCGGCTCGACGTCGAGATCGACCGGCCGACGCAGGCGCTGTCGGGCGGGCAGAAGCAGCGGCTCGCGCTCGCCGGCGCGCTGGCCATGCGGCCGGGCCTGCTCCTGCTGGACGAGCCGACCGCCAATCTCGACCCGGCCGGTGTCGCCGACGTCCGCGACGCTGTGGGGCGCGTTCTCGACGGCACCGGGGCGACGCTCGTGGTCGTGGAGCATCGGGTCGACGTGTGGCTCCCGCTCGTGGACCGGGTGATCGTGCTCGGGGCGGACGGGCTCCTCGCCGACGGTCCGCCGCAGGATGTGCTCGGCGCGCGGGCGGCCGAGCTCGCCGACGCGGGTGTCTGGGTTCCCGGCATCCCGGCGGCGGTGCCGCCTCCGCCCGCCGCAGCCGCGGGCGACGACCTGCTGCGCGCGGGGGGCCTGGCCGTCGCGCGCGTGCGCGGCGTGCCGGTCGCCACGGGCATCGATCTCGAGGTCCGCGCCGGGGAGGCGCTCGCCATCACGGGGCCCAACGGGGCCGGCAAGTCGACTCTCGGCCTCACTCTCGCGGGACTGCTGCGGCCGGCATCCGGCGACCTGTCGGCCTCGGCGACGCTCGCCGCCGGCGCCGCGCCGACACCGATCGCGTGGCGCTCACGTGAGCTTCTCACCCGTATCGGCACCGTCTTCCAGGACCCGGAGCATCAGCTGCTCGCCCGGTCGGTACGCGGCGAGCTCGAGGTCGGGCCGCGCGCGCTCGGAATGGACGAGGTCGCGTCTGCCGCCCGCGTGGACGAGCTGCTGGAGCGGCTGCGGCTGACCGCGCTGGCCGCCGCCAACCCGTACACGCTCTCGGGAGGGGAGAAGCGCCGGCTCACCGTCGCCGCCGTCCTCGCCACCGCCCCCCGCGTCCTGGTGCTGGACGAGCCGACCTTCGGTCAGGACGCGCGCACGTGGGCGGAGCTGGTCGCGCTGCTGGCCCGCCTGCGCGACGAGGGGTCGGCCATCGTGGCGATCACCCATGACGAGGCCGTCGTCGATGCGCTCCACGCCCGGCGTTTCGCGCTGACTGCGGATGCCGCGGCATGAGCATGCTCGCCGCCGACACCCGCACCCGGCCCGGCGTCATCGCGCGGGTCAATCCCGTCGCCAAACTCGCCGCCAGCGCGGTGATCGCCCTGCCGCTGATCGTGACGCTGGATTGGGTGTCGGCCGCGGTCGCGCTGGCGCTGGAGAGCGTCCTGTTCGTGTTCGCGGGGCTGCGGTGGCGCGAGTTCCGGATGCGGACCTGGCCCGTGTGGGTGGCGGCGCCGCTGACGGCGCTGACGATCGCGCTCTACGGCGCGGCGTCCGGGCAGGTCTACGTCGAATGGTTCGTCCTGCGCATCAGCGAGGGGTCGCTCGCGCTGGCGGTCGCGACCTTCTTCCGCGTGCTGGCCGTGGCCCTGCCCTCGGTCGTGCTGTTCGTCACCGTCGATCCCACTGATCTCGCCGACGGCCTGGCCCAGGTGTGGCGCCTGCCCGCACGGTTCGTGCTCGGCGCGCTGGCGGGCCTGCGCATGGTCGGACTGTTCCTCGAGGACTGGAGGGCTCTGGAACTCGCCCGCCGGGCACGCGGCATCGCCGATCAGGGGCGTGTTCGCCGCTTCGCCGGCATGGCCTTCGCGCTGCTCGTGCTCTCCATCCGCCGCGGTTCCAAGCTCGCCACCGCGATGGAGGCGCGCGGCTTTGGCGCTCCCGGCCGCCGCACGTGGGCTCGCGCCTCCCGCTTCGGCAGGCGCGAGTGGATGCTCGTGGCGGTGGGCGTCGCGATCTCCGCCGTCTCGGTGTCGGCCGCGGTTGCGGCGGGCACGTGGAACTTCATCCTCGGGCCGCGCTGAGCGGCAGCTCCACGATGCGGCGGGCGAGAGCCTCCTCGACGACCAGCTCGGTGATGAGCCCGGCCGCCAGCGCGCCGCGCAGCGCGTCGATCTTCGACAGGCTCGACACCGCACACAGGCGACGGGGGATGCGGCGGATGACGTCGAACGACGGACCGCTCGAGCGATCGTTGAGCTCGATGCCGCTGGTCGAGCCATCCAGCCGGTAGAACACCGTGGCGCAGTCGCCGACGACGCCGTCGCGCAGCAGCACCCGCAGATCCTCGCCGGTCAGGTAGCCGCCGGCATAGACGTGCGAGGGAACGTCCGCCTGGGGCGAGCCGAGCCCGAACACGAACACCTGCACGCGCGCCTGCGCGTCCACCACGCGGCGGATGGAGCGCTCTCGCCACAGCAGCTGCTTCGTATGCGGGTCGTCGAACAAGGCGGGCACGGGAAACTGCTGGACGTCCGTGCCGAACGCCTGGCCGAAGCGCTCCAGAATGGCACCCGAGTAGCTGATGCCGGAGGTCGACTCGTTCGCGGCGCCGTTCATCTGCACGATCTGCGATTCGTGCAACCGTTTGGTGGGCAGGTGGCGGGCGATCGCCGACACCGTCGCGCCCCAGGCGATGCCGATGCTCGCCTGCGGGTCGAGCGTGGTCGACAGGACGTGCGCCGCGGTGCGCGCGGTGCGCTCCAGACGCTCGGCGTCGGTCGAGCGCGGCGGCGTGCTGACGACATGCACGGAGATGCCGTAGCGCTCGGACAGCCGCCGGGCGACGACGCTCGTGGCCTCCTGCGGCGAATGGACCGTGATCTCCACCAGGCCGATCTCACGGGCGTGCGCGATCAGGCGCGAGACCGACGATCGCGACAGCTTCATCTCGGCGGCGATCTGCTCCATCGTCTGGTCCTGCACGTAGTACAGCTGTGCGGCGTGCAGCGCGTCCCGGGCTCGCGCCTCGGCGTCGGTTTCGATGCTCACGGGTCCTCCTGATCATGCACATTCGTGCAGAGTGCGGGCTACGATGCACGTATGTTCAGATCGTTTGCGCGTTCGTTCACCGACGTTTCAGTGTAGATCCGTTCCACCGTGAAAAACGCGCGGCGAGACACTGCGAAGCCGCGGAAGGAAGTGCGATGACCGAGTCGAAGGCGACGATCCGTCCGAACATCCAGGCCCTGAAGGACCGTCCCCATGCGGATGTCCTGATCATCGGGGGTGGGATCAACGGGATCGCGACGTTCCGCGACCTCGCCCTGCAAGGCGTCGACGTCGCTCTCGTCGAACGCGATGACTATGTCAGCGGCGCCTCCTCGGCATCCAGCCACATGATCCACGGCGGTGTGCGCTACTTGGAGAACGGCGAGTTCCGCCTCGTGAAGGAATCGGTGACCGAGCGCAACCGACTCGTGCGCAACGCGCCCCACTTCGTGCGCCCGCTGCCCACGACGATTCCGATCCACCGCACCATCTCCGGCATCCTCACCGCCCCCTTCCGCCTGCTCGTCACGCACGGTCGCGGCAAGCCGAGCGAGCGCGGTGCGCTGCTGATCAAGCTCGGCCTCGTGATGTACGACACCTTCTCGCGCGACGGGGGTGCCGTGCCGCGCCACCGCTTCCACGGCCGCCGGCGCTCGCGCGAGCTGTTCCCCGACCTCGACGACCGGTTCCGCTACACCGCGACCTACTACGACGCCTCGATGCACGACCCCGAGCGGCTCGCGCTCGACGTGCTGCGCGACGGCGCCCGGGAAGAGTCCGCGCGCGCCGCGAACTACGCGCCCGTCGTCGCCGCCGACGGCACGGCGGTCATCATCCGCGACGCCGTCACCGGCGAGGAGTTCCCCTTCACTGCCGACGTCGTCGTCAACACGAGTGGGCCGTGGACCGACATCACCAATGGCGCTCTGGGTGCCCCCACCCGCTTCATGGGGGGGACGAAGGGCTCGCACATCGTGCTGGAGAACCCGGAGCTGCTGGAGGCGACCCGCGGCAACGAGATCTTCTTCGAGGCGGCCGACGGCCGGATCGTGCTGATCTACCCGCTGAAGGGCCGCGTGATGGTCGGCACGACCGACATCGACGCCGACCCCTCGACTCCGACCGTCTGCACCGACGACGAGATCTCGTACTTCTTCGATCTCATCGCCCAGGTCTTCCCGCACATCGCGGTGGACCGCTCGCAGATCGTCTACACGTTCTCGGGTATCCGTCCGCTGCCGCGTCACGACGACGTCGCGCCCGGCTTCGTGTCGCGCGACTACCGCATCGAGAAGGCGCGGCTGGGCGGGGCCGCCGGCGTTCCGGTGATGAGCCTGGTCGGGGGGAAGTGGACGACTTTCCGCGCCCTCGCCGAGCACCTGTCCACCGAGGTGCTCGCCGCTCTCGGACGCCCGCGTCGGATCTCGACGCTCGACCTCGCGATCGGCGGCGGCGCCGGATACCCGCGCACCGACGCCGACCGGTCCCGCTGGCTCGAAGCTCACCGCGGAGCCCACAGTGCCGCCTTCGCCGATCGCATGCTGGAGCGCTACGGCACCTACGCCACCGAGATGCTCGCAACGCTGCCGGTCAACCAGCGTCCGCTCGAGCACGCCCCGGGCTACTCGGCGGAGGAGATCGCCTTCCTGGCCGAGCGCGAGGAGGTGGTCACGCTCATCGATCTGCTCCTGCGCCGCACGCACATCGCCTTCGTCGGTGGTGTCACCGCCGAGACCCTCGCCGAGGTCGCCGAGGCGGCGGCCCCGGTTCTCGGATGGGATGCCGATACCACTCGTGCCCAGATCGACGACGCGGCCCGCGTGCTCCAGGAGCGGCACCGCATCGACGTCGAGACCTCCCACCTTGCGCCCTTGAGCGCATGAGAGGCAGGAGGAGCCGCTTCTAGAATCCGGCGCGGCCTGACGCCGGCATCCCCTTCAGGTCATTCTTCCCGCCCGGCGGCGTCGCCGGGGGAACCTCTGCAGAAAGGTCAATGCTGACATGCAAGACATCAATCTCGGGCTCTACTTCGTGTCAGAGCTCGTCGGGACGGCGATGCTGCTCCTGCTCGGCGGTGGCGTCGTCGCCAACGTCATTCTCGCCAAGTCGAAGGGCTTCGGCGGCGGCACGCTGATGATCAACTGGGGTTGGGGTCTGGCGGTGTTCGCGGGGGTGCTGGTCTCGTCGTACTCCGGTGCGCAGCTGAACCCCGCGGTGTCGATCGCGCTGCTGATCGCCGGGAAGATCGGCGTCGCACAGTTCTTCGTGGCCATCGCCGCGCAGCTGGTCGGTGCGTTCATCGGTGCCGTGCTCTGCTGGCTCGCCTACAAGCAGCACTTCGACGAAGAGCCGGACGCGGCCACCAAGCTGGGCGTCTTCTCCACCGGTCCCGCCATCCGCTCCTACGGCTGGAACCTGGTCACCGAGGTCATCGGCACCTTCGTGCTCGTGTTCGTCATCTTCGCGTTCGCCGACTACGGTGACGTCCAGATCGGCACGCCGGGCGCCCTCGGCCCGCTCACCGCCGTCCCCGTCGCCCTCCTCGTGGTCGGCATCGGCGCCTCGCTCGGTGGCCCGACCGGCTACGCCATCAACCCCGCCCGTGACCTCGGTCCCCGCATCGCGCACGCGATCCTGCCGATCAAGGGCAAGGGTTCCAGCGACTGGTCGTACGCGTGGGTCCCCGTCGTCGGCCCGCTGCTCGGTGGCACGATCGCCGCGCTCGCCGCTCCGGCGCTGCTGCACCTCGCGCACATCTGATCCGTTCCCGATCCTCAACACAGACACCTAGACAAGGACGTCCACTCATGAGTGACTACATCATCGCCCTCGACCAGGGCACCACCTCCAGCCGCGCGATCGTCTTCGACAAGAAGGGCTCGATCATCTCCGTCGGCCAGAAGGAGCACGAGCAGATCATGCCGCGCGCCGGCTGGGTCGAGCACGACCCGATCGAGATCCGCGACAACATGCGCGAGGTCATCGGCATCGCGCTCGGCCGTGCGAACCTGACACGGCACGACATCGCCGCGGTCGGCATCACGAACCAGCGTGAGACCGCCGTCGTGTGGGACAAGAACACCGGCATCCCGGTGTACAACGCGATCGTCTGGCAGGACACGCGCACCCAGCCCATCGTCGACCGGCTCGCGGGCGACGCGGGAGTCGAGCGCTACAAGGACATCGTGGGCCTGCCGCTGGCCACGTACTTCTCGGGCACGAAGATCGTCTGGATCCTCGAGAACGTCGAGGGGGCGCGCGAGAAGGCCGAAGCCGGTGACCTGATCTTCGGCACGACCGACACGTGGGTGCTCTGGAACCTCACCGGCGGACCCGACGGCGGCGTGCACGCGACCGACGTCACGAACGCCTCGCGCACGCTCTTCATGGATCTGAAGACGCTCGAGTGGCGCGACGACATCCTCGCCGACTTCGGTGTGCCGCGCTCGATGATGCCCGAGATCCGCTCCTCCAGCGAGGTCTACGGCGAGGCGCGCGACACCTCGCTGCTGCGCGAGACCCCGGTGGCCGGTATCCTCGGCGACCAGCAGGCGGCGACCTTCGGTCAGGCCGCGTTCGACGCGGGCGAGAGCAAGAACACGTACGGCACGGGCAACTTCCTCATCTTCCAGACGGGGACCGAGATCGTGAAGAGCGAGAACGGCCTGCTCACGACCGTCGGCTACAAGCTGGGCGACGGGCCCGCGCACTACGCGCTCGAGGGATCGATCGCCGTCACCGGATCGCTGATCCAGTGGTTGCGCGACCAGCTGGGCATCATCTCCTCCGCCCCCGAGGTGGAGGAGCTCGCCGCCAAGGTCGAGGACAACGGCGGCGTGTACTTCGTCCCGGCATTCTCGGGCCTGTTCGCGCCGTACTGGCGTCCCGACGCCCGCGGCGCGATCGTCGGTCTCACCCGCTTCGCGAACCGCAACCACATCGCCCGTGCCGCGCTGGAGGCCACGGCCTTCCAGACGCGCGAGGTGCTGGATGCCGTCAACGCGGACTCGGGTGTGGACCTCACCGAGCTGAAGGTCGACGGCGGCATGATCGCCAACGACACGCTCATGCAGTTCCAGGCCGACATCCTCGGTGTGCCGGTCGTCCGCCCCGTCGTCGCCGAGACGACGGCGCTCGGCGCGGCGTATGCGGCGGGACTCGCGGTCGGCTTCTGGAACGACCTCGACGAGCTGCGGGCGAACTGGCAGGAGGACAAGCGCTGGACGCCGAACGACGACGTCGCCGAGCGCGAGCGTCAGCTGCGCCTCTGGAAGCAGGCCGTCCAGAAGTCGATGGACTGGGTCAACGAGGACGTGCGCTGACCTGACGCACACCGCGGACGCGCGGCATCCATCCGGGGGGAAGGATGCCGCGCGTTCGCGCGGCGGGTCGTCACCCGACCCGAGAGTCACCGCCCGATCCGCGAGTCACCACGCGTTTCGCGAGTCACCACGCGTTTCGCGAGTCACCACGCGTTTCGCGAGTCACGACGCGTTTCGCGCAAAAGCTACGGCGATTCGAAGCACGAGTGGTTATTCGCGGGTGGATGCCACGCACTCGACCGAGCAGCGGATCGGCCTCGTCGAACATCAGCGGGTGGGTCATGGGGTCATCCTGCCGCGCCGTCACGTCGCGTTCCAGAGGTCTCGGTAGTACGCGAGACGCTCGCTGTCGGGGGCGATGCCGTACGCGTCGATGAGCGTGCGCTCCCACCCGGGTCCGCAGTTCCGCGTCGTGCTCATCGCGGCGACGGCGATGTCGACATCCACGATCCGCGTCGGGAGGGACCAGTCGAAGGGGCAGTCGTCGACGGGGAGGGCCTCGTGCAGCGCGCGCGGACCCGGGCGGGAACGGCCAGATCCGCGGAGGGGGTGCTCACGCGGCGTCCGTGAGGAGGTGCTGCAGGATGACGGCCTGATTGTGCTGCTCGTCATGGGCGGCGTACAGGAGGGTTGTCGTCGTGTGGTCCGCGACGGTGCGACTCAGCTCGTCGAGCGCCGGCGCGCCGGCGAGCTCGGCGCGGTAGTGGTCGGCGAAATCGGGCCACGGCAGGCCCCCGTGATGGAACGCCGTCCGCAGCGCGTCGGACGGTGCGACGTCCTTCTCCCACAGGTCGATCGCGGCGCGCTCCTTCGACAGCCCGCGCGGCCAGAGCCGGTCGACGAGCACACGGAAGCCGTCGTCGGGTGCTGGCGGTTCGTACACGCGCTTGATCCTCACGTCCATGCGCTCCAGTCAACGCGGTATCGGACGGCGGCGCCACCCCCTCCATGCTGTGGGACTGGGTGTCTGTGCTTTTGGTACTCGATCCCATCGCCTAGGCTGGACGAGGAGTTCGAAGGAGAGCACACATGGACATCAGCGGAGCATCGGCCCTCGTCGCCGGTGGCGCGAGCGGACTCGGGTTCGCGACCGCCCGCCGTCTCGCCGACGCCGGAGCGCACGTCGTCATCGTCGACCTGCCCACATCTCCCGGAGCCGACCGCGCGGCCGAGATCGGGGGCACGTTCGCCCCCGCCGACGTGACCGACCCGGGCCAGGTCGCCGCCGCCGTCGCCACCGCGGGCGAGCACGGCCCCCTCCGCGTCGTCGTCAACTGCGCCGGCATCGCCCCGCCCGCGAAGGTGCTCGACCGCGAGGGGGCGCCCACCGACCTCGCCCACTTCGAGAAGATCGTCCGTGTCAACCTCATCGGCACGTACAACGTCATCTCCCAGGCATCCGCCGCCATCGCGAATACCGAGCCGACCGACGGCGGCGACCGCGGCGTCATCGTCAACACCGCATCCGTCGCCGCGTTCGACGGCCAGATCGGGCAGCCGGCCTACTCGGCATCCAAGGGCGGGGTGCACGCCATGACGTTGCCGATCGCGCGCGAGCTCGCCCGCTACGGCATCCGCGTCTGCACGATCGCCCCCGGCATCATGGAGACCCCGATGCTCGCGGGCCTGCCCGAAGCGGCCCAGCAGAGCCTCGGCCAGCAGGTGCCCTACCCGCAGCGGCTCGGGCGGCCTGACGAGTACGCCTCGCTCGCGCTCGAGATCGTCCGCAACGGCTACCTCAACGGCGAGACCATCCGCCTCGACGGCGCGATCCGTATGGCGCCGAAGTGAGCCCGGCCGGTCGGCCCGCCGCCGCGTACCGTCCTCAGTCTGCGCGACGCGCTGCAGGCAGGGCGGCAGCGGAACCCCGCGGGCGTGGCAGCGTGGCCGCCCCGACCGGACTGAATACAGTACGCCCGACGAAGGAGACCCGCCCATGACCGACTCGATTCTGTACACCCGCGAGGGCGCGCTCGCGCGCGTCACCTTCAACCGTCCCGCCTCGCTCAACGCGATGGGGTTCGAGATGGGACGCCGCTGGCGCGATATCGCCCACGAGATCACGTCCGACGACACCGTCGGGGCGGTGCTGATGGATGCCGCGGGCCCGGCCTTCTGCGCGGGCGGCGACGTTATCGAGATGTCGACCTCGGGGGCCTCGGGCGCCGATGTGACGGAGATGGCGGGCATCATCCACGACGGCATCCGCACGTTCGTCGAAGCCGACAAGCCCGTCGTCGCCGCGGTGCAGGGCGCCGTTGCCGGGGGCGGCCTGGGCCTCATGCTCACGGCCGACTACATCGTCGCGGGGCCCCGCGCCAAGTTCGTCAGCCGGTACGCGAACATCGGTCTGAGCCCCGACCTCGGCGTCTCGACGCTGCTGCCCGCGGCGATCGGGCAGACCCGGGCGCTGCGACTCCTGCTGCAGGACGAGACGGTCGATGCCGAGACCGCGCTCGACTGGGGGCTCGTGACCGAGCTCTCCGCCGACCCCGCCGCCCGCGCGGGCGAGGTCGCGTCGTTCTGGCTCGAGAACGCGACGGCGGCGTTCGGGCAGGCCAAGCGCCTCATCCGGGCGGGTGCGCGCCGCGCCTTCGCCGACAACCTCTCCGACGAGGCGCAGACGATCGGCGCGCGATTCGACACCCCCGACGCGGCCGCGCGCGTGGCCGCGTTCGCCCAGACATCCCGCAAGAGCTCACAGACCTGACCGCCGCATGTCCCAGAAACGGTCGAGATCGGATGCCTGAAACGACCTCTTCTGGGACGACACCCGCCCCGAGTGGGACACGGACAACGCACGCCCCGAGTGGGACACGAAGGAGACAGACATGGCTGACGCAAGCCTCGCCGGAAAGACCATCCTCATGTCCGGCGGCAGCCGCGGCATCGGCCTCGCCATCGCACTGCGGGCCGCGCGCGACGGCGCCAACGTCGCCCTCATGGCCAAGACCGACACTCCGCACCCCAAGCTCGACGGCACCGTGCACAGCGCCGCGGCCGAGATCGAGGCGGCCGGTGGGCGGGCACTGCCGATCGTCGGCGACGTGCGCAACGACGATGACATCACCGCGGCGGTGCTGAAGACCCACGGCGAGTTCGGGGGCATCGACATCGTCGTGAACAACGCCTCGGTGATCGATCTGTCGGGCTCGCTCGAGCTCGCCGCGAAGAAGTACGACCTCATGCAGGACGTCAACGTCCGCGGCACGTTCATGCTCAGCCGTGCGGCCGTGCCGATCCTGAAGGATGCCGAGAACCCGCACATCCTGTCGCTGTCGCCGCCCCTGAACATCACGCCGCGCTGGCTGGGTGCGCACACCGGCTACACCCTCGCCAAGTACGGGATGACGATGGCGACGCTGGGGATGGCGGCGGAGTTCGCGAAGGACGGCATCGCCGCCAATACCCTGTGGCCCGAGACGACGATCGCCACGGCCGCCGTGCAGTTCGCCCTCGGCGGCGACCGGATGATGAAGGTCAGCCGCACTCCCGAGGTCTACGCCGACGCGGCGTACGAAGTGCTCACCCGTCCGGCGCGGGAGTACACGGGCCAGACGCTCATCGTGGAACAGGTGCTGCGCGACGCGGGCGTCACCGACTTCGCGAAGTACGCCGCGACGCCGGGGACACCCGACCACGAGCTGTTCCCCGACATCTTCCTCTGAGCCCTGCGTTTCGACTCGTCGTTGCGCTCCTCTGCGTTTCGACTCGTCGCTGCGCTCCTCTGCGTTTCGACTCGTCGCTGCGCTCCTCGCTCAACGACCGGAGGTGTGACACCGGTCGTTGAGCGAGCGGAGCGAGTCGAAACGCGGTGTCAGATCAGGCCGAGGCGCGTCAGGGCGTTGCTGACGCCGTCCTCCAGCACGCCGGTGGTGACGAGGTCGGTCATCGCCTGCAGTTCGGGATCGGCACCGCCCATCGCGACCGACGTGCCGACGACCTGGAACATCTCGACGTCGTTCCAGCTGTCGCCGATGCCGATGGCGTCGGCGGCATCCATCCCGAGCACCGCGAGCACCTCGGTGATCGCCGCGCCCTTGTTGACCCCCTGCTGGCAGATCTCGCCGTTCGAGCCGCCGGGCAGCGGGATGGAACCGGGGATCACATGGAACTGCGGTCCCAGCTCGTCGGCGGCGCGGGTGAGCGTGTCGCTGGCCGTGCTGAGGAAGGTGGCCTTGGCCACGGCATCGAGGTCGACCTCATCGAGCGGACGGTAGTGGTTGAGGAGGGCGACGTCCTCCGAGGCGGCGGCCGCTGCGCGTTCGTCGACCGGGGGGTGGGTTCGCACGAAGCGGCGGGCGTGATCGAGCACGCCGGGGCTGACGTAGACGGTGCCGTCGGTCTGCAGGAAGTAGTGCGCACCGTGCTCTTCGAAGTACGCGATCATCCGGTCGACGAGGGGGCGCGGCATGAGGTGCGCGACGATCTGCTCGTCGCCGCGGACGGCGAAGGCGCCGCCGTTGGTGATGGCGCCGTCGACGGGGATGGCGCGCACCTTCGGGTTGATGTCACCGGCCGAGCGACCCGTGCACAGGTACACCAGGTGACCGTTCGCGCGCGAGGCGGCGATCGCGACCGGCGTCGAGGCCGACATCTGGGCCCCGTGTTCGAGGATCGTCCCGTCGATGTCGATGAAGATGATGCGGCGGCGGGACGGGGTTATCGACGAGGAGCTCACGGCATCCATTCTCCCCGGTGCGCCTGAACGTCCGGTGTCGCGACCGTCGCCGGCCCGAACCTCAGTGCTTCGGCCCGGCGACGAGCAGGATGCCGCCGAGCCCGATCATCATTCCGCCGCCGGTCGCGGTCAGCCGCTCGATGCGCTTCGGTGAGCGCGCGAACCACGCGCGCGCCGCCGCGGCGGCGAGCACCCACATCGAATCGGATACGACGATCGGGTACGGCACGTCGGTCAGCAGGCGCCGTTCGCGCTCGCCGTCGGCGCCGTTGTCGAGGATGAACGTCTTCTCGACCTTGGCCGGATCGAGGACGTCATCGGGTTTGAGTCCGAACGCGAGGCCGCGTCCCATGAGAACCCGCTCGCGCCCCGACTCGTCGATGGCGATCACGACGTTGTTGTTGAGCACCTTGTGCACCGGGACGGCGTGCGACGCGGGGGTGCGCCGAGCGGATGCCGCGGCGTCGGGGGTGCTCATGCTGAGAAGTCTAGAAGTGCTTGACGAACGGCCTGCGGTCGTCAATAATCGCTCCTGACAATAAATCGATTTATCACGAGGAAGTGATGACATGGCTCGGGTGCGCATCTCCGATGTGGCGGCGGCGGCCGGAGTGTCGGTCACGACGGTCTCGCTCGTGCTCAACGATGTCGAGTCGCGTATCTCCCAAGAGACCCGCGACCGCGTGCGTGCGGCGGCCACCGCGGTCGGATACGCGCCCAGCGCACTTGCGCGCGGGCTTCGCCGGCAGCGCACGAAGACGGTGGGTTTGATCTCCGACCAGATTGCGACGACACCCTTCGCGGGGCGCATGCTCGCCGGCGCTCAGGACGTCGCCCGGGCCAACGAGCACCTCGTCTTCCTCGTCGACACCGGTTCGGACACGGAGGTCGAGGAGACCGCCATCCGTGCGCTCACCGCGCAGCAGGTGGACGCGCTGATCTACGCCGCGATGTGGCATCGGGTCGTCTCGGCCGACGTCAGCCTGCCCGCGGGTACCGTGCTGCTCGACTGCCGGCCGGCGGATGGCGTCGTCGGCTTTCCCAGCGTCGTCCCCGACGATCGCGAGGGCGGGGCGGCGGCGACGCGGGAACTCGTCGCCGCCGGTCACACGCGCATCGCCTACATCGACACGGCCGAGGACGCCACCCGGCCTCTCGCCGCCGACCTCCGTCTTCAGGGCTACCGCGCGGTGCTCGCCGAGGCCGGCATCGCGATCGACGAGCGGCTGCACGTGCACGGGGAGACCTCGCACCGCGGCGGTCGCGAGGCCGCCGACCGTCTTCTCGATCTGCCCGAGCATCATCGCCCCACAGCGATCTTCTGCTTCAACGACCGCATGGCGACCGGTGCGTACACCGCGATCCACGCGCGCGCACTGCAGATCCCGGGAGACATCTCGATCATCGGCTACGACGACCAGCAGTTCATCGCCGCCGAACAAGACCCTCCCTTGACCACGATCGCCCTGCCCCATTACGAGATGGGCCGCTGGGCGATGGAGGTTGCACTCGGCATCCGTGAGGGGGGAGTGGATGCCGTCCACCAGATGGAGTGTCCCGTCATTCGACGAGACTCCGTGGGTCCGCCGCCGGCGCACGTCGCCAAACAGAACCGGCGACGGACCTCACAACACACCGAGCGGTCGCTTTCGGCGACCCCCGACCGGTGACCGGCGCGCGCGTCGGTCACGAGACAAGGAAATCACAATGAAGCGCACATCCGTGTCGTTCCTCGCTGCGGCGGGGCTCGTCGGTGTGTTGGCGCTGACCGGCTGTGGACAAGCCGGCACGGGCGACAGCACGACCGCGGACGGTCGTACCAAGCTGACGATGTGGACGCATTCGGCCGGAAACCCCGCCGAATTGGCGGTCTATCAGCAGATCATCTCGGACTTCAACGCGTCGCAGGACAAGTACGAAGTGGTCGAGGAGTCCTTCCCCCAGGGCGCGTACAACGACGCCGTCGTCGCGGCCGCGGCATCCGGGGACCTTCCCTGCCTGCTCGACCTCGACGGGCCGATCATGCCCAACTGGGCGTGGGCCGGCTACCTGCAGCCGCTGGGCATCGACACGAAGATCACCGATGCGCTTCTGCCGACCGCCGTCGGAAAGTGGGACGGACAGATCTATTCCGCCGGCTACTGGGATGCCGCGCTGTCGATCTTCGCTCGGAAGTCGGTGCTGGAGAAGAACGGCATCCGCATCCCGACGGTCGACAAGCCGTGGACGAAGGACGAGTTCGGCGCGGTCTTGGCGACGTTGAAGGCCGCCGGCTACGACACCCCGATCGACATCGGCGCCGAGGACAAGGGCGAGTGGTGGCCCTACGCGTACTCGCCGTTCCTGCAGAGCTTCGGCGGCGATCTCATCGACCGCTCCACCATGCTCACCGCCGACGGCGCGCTCAACGGCAGCGACGCGGTGGCGTGGGGTACGTGGTTCCAGAACCTGTTCAAGGACGGCTACGCCAACGCGAACGGCACGGTCGGCAACCAGGAGTTCGTCGACAACAAGGTGGCTCTCAGCTACACGGGCGTGTGGAACGCGCTCGCGTCGGTCGACGCCGTCGGCGACGACCTCGCGATCCTGCCTCCGCCGGACCTCGGCACCGGCCCGAAGATCGGCGGCGGATCCTGGCAGTGGGCCATCTCCAAGGGATGCAACGACGCCGACGGCGCGCGCAAGTACCTCGAGTTCAGCTTCCAGGACAAGTACATCACCCAGTTCGCCGACCAGCAGATCGTCATTCCCGCGACCGACTCCGCCGCGCAGGCGTCGAAGTACTTCAACGACAAGGGCGTCCTGCGTCCGTTCGTCGAGCTCTCGCAGAAGTTCGCCGTTCTGCGCCCGGAGACGCCGGCCTATGCCGTCATCTCGACCACGTTCGAGACTGCGGCGAAAGACATCATGAACGGCGCCGACGTCAAGAGCTCGCTCGACCAGGCCGTGAGCGAGATCGACGCCAACATCTCGTCCAACGACGGGTACGGCTTCAAGAAGTGAGCCTGAGCGGGTGGGGCGCTCACACGTCCCACCCGCTCCGCTCGACGACCTCGAAAGAGTCACCATGACTGTCACCCCTGCCACGGCCGTGGCCGAGAAGCCGCGGCGCGCCCTGAGCCGCTTCCGCTCCATCCGCGGACGCGAGACGTGGGCCGGCCTGGCGATGATCGCCCCGGCCGGCATCCTCCTCGTCCTGTTCCTCGTCATCCCCGTGCTGCTCGCGTTCGGGCTCTCGTTCACGAACGCACGCCTCATCTCGCCGAACCCGCCGCGCTTCGTCGGCCTGGACAACTTCGCTCGTGCATTCGGCGCCGACCCGATGTTCCTGCAGTCGGCCTGGAACACCTTCCTGTTCGCGCTCGTCGTGGTGCCGGTGCAGGCCGGTCTCGGCCTGCTGCTGGCGGTGCTGGTCAACCGCCGGATGCGGGGGGTCACCGCGTTCCGCGTGATCTTCTTCATCCCCGTCGTGACCTCGATCGTCGTCGTGTCGATCCTCTGGAAGTTCATGTACCAGAAGGACGGGCTCATCAACTCGTTCATCGACACGCTCACCTTCGGCGCATGGCAGAGCGTGGACTGGCTGAACAATCCGGCGACCGCACTGCCCGCGATCATCGTGCTGTCGATCTGGCAGGCGGTCGGCTTCCACATGATCATCTGGCTCTCGGGGCTGCAGACGATTCCCGAGGAGCTCTACGAGGCCGCGAAGATGGACGGCGCGAGCCCCTGGCGCCAGTTCACGAGCGTCACCTGGCCGGGCCTGCGTCCCACCATGGTCTTCGTCCTCGTCACGATCACGATCGCCGCGCTCGGACTGTTCGTGCAGGTGGACGTCATGACGCAGGGCGGGCCGACCGGCTCGACCTCCACGATCGTCTACCACGCCGTGCGCAAGGGCTACCAGCAGCAGGAGATCGGATACGCCGCGGCGATCTCGCTGATCTTCTTCGTCGCGGTACTGATCATCGCGCTCATCCAGCGCCGGCTCACGCGAGACAAGGACTGAGTCATGACCGCCACTGTCACCCCCGCCCCGGCTCCGGCGTCCGCCCCGGCATCCGCGCCGCGCCCCGTGGGCAAAGACGCGAGCGAGCGCCGTCGTCGGCGCATCGGGAAGATCCTCATGTACGTCGTGATGAGCGGCTTCGGCGTGCTCTTCCTCTTCCCGCTCGTCTTCATGTTCGTCTCGAGCCTCAAGCCCGACGCGCAGATCCTGCGCGACGTCAACTCACCGGCGGCCTTCCTCCCCGTCGGCGACATCAGCCTCGACAACTACTTCGGCGTCTTCGACCGCGTTCCCGTCGCCCAGTTCATGTTCAACTCGGTGCTGGTCACTGTGCTGACCGTGGGACTGGGGCTCATCGTCAACTCGATGGCCGGCTTCGCCCTGTCGCGACTGAGGTGGAAGGGGCGCCTCGTCGTGATGGCGCTGATCATCGCGACCCTCATCGTGCCGTTCGAGACGATCGCCGTGCCGATGGTCTACTGGGTGTCCCACCTGCCGACTCTGGTGATGGAAGGCGGCGTGCTGAAGTACGACTTCGGCTGGCTGAACACCTACCAGGTGCAGATCGTGCCGTTCATCGCCAACGCGTTCTCGATCTTCCTGTTCGCGCAGTACTTCTCGACGATCCCGGCCTCGCTCGATGAGGCGGCGCGCATCGACGGCGCCAGCTGGTTCACCGTCTACCGCCGCATCATCGTGCCGCTGTCGGGGCCGGCGTTCGCGACCGTCGCGATCCTCACGTTCCTTCCCGCGTGGAACCAGTACCTGTGGCCGCTCATGGTGGTGCAGAAGGAGGGCCTGCGGCCCGTGATGGTCGGGATGCAGTACTTCTTCCAACTGAACACGGCGTGGGGAGAGGTCATGGCGTACACCTCGCTGATCACGCTCCCCGTCCTCATCGTGTTCCTCGTCTTCCAGCGCGCGTTCGTCAGCAGCATCGCGGCCAGCGGAGTGAAGGGCTAAGCGCACATGTTCGACCTCTCCTCCTCCTGGGTCTGGGACTACTGGTTCGCCGACGACGGTGAGACCTACCACCTCTTCTTCCTCTATGCCTCGCGCGCCCTGCACGACCCGGACGCGCGCCACTACCGGGCCTCGGTCGGCCACGCCGTGTCCGACGACCTCATCACGTGGACGCCGGTCGCCGACGCCATCGTCCGCGGCGAGGCGGGCAGCTTCGACGACCTCGCGACCTGGACCGGCTCGACCGTCCGCGGCGGCGACGGGCTCTGGTACCTCTTCTACACCGGGTCGTCGCTGGCTCCCGATGGCAAGAACGTCCAGCGGATCGGCTGTGCGACCTCGCCCGACCTCATGGTGTGGACGAAGGTGCCGGGGCCGCTGCTGTCGGCATCCGGCCCCTGGTACGAGACGCTCGCTGACGGTGACTGGCACGACGAGGCGTTCCGCGACCCCTGGGTATTCGCCGACCCCGATGGCGACGGCTGGCACATGCTGGTGACCGCCCGTGCCCCCGAGGGTCCGGCCTTCGGCCGCGGCGTCATCGGCCACGCCTGGTCGCCCGACCTGAAGACGTGGGAGCAGCGACCGCCGCTGTCGGCGCCCAGCGAGCGGGGCTTCGGGCAGCTCGAGGTCATGCAGGTCGAGGTCGTCGACGGGCGGCCCGTGCTGCTGTTCTCCTGCCTGGCGGAGCACGCGATGCCGGCCCGCGCCGCCGAACGCGGCGGCACGTGGGCGGTTCCCGCGGCGAGCGTGCTCGGGCCGTTCGAGGTCGAGGAGGCCTACCCCCTCACCGACGCGAGCCTCTACGTCGGGCGGCTGCTCCGACGGCGCGACGACGGCCAGTGGCTGCTGTTCGCTTTCCGCAACCTCGACGAGCACGGTGTGTTCGTGGGCGGCATCACCGACCCGCTTCCCATCGGCTGGGTCGATGGTCGCCTCACCGTGCGGGAATCGACGATCCGTCCGCCCGCCGCTCATCCAGGTGGCGTCGGTACCCTGGAGTCATGACCGAGCCCAGCCCCGTGCGCACCACCCGTCCCCGTCAGGTGCGCCCGCGCGCGGAAGGCTGGACCCAGCGGCTCGACACCGACGGCAAGCCCCTGCTGCAGTTCGCCGCACCCAAACGGGGGATGCCGCCCGTGCACCTGGCCGACCTGACGCCCGAGCAGCGCGTCGAGCGGGTGAAGGAGCTGGGGCTGCCGGGGTTCCGGGCCAAGCAGGTCGAGAAGCACTACTTCCAGCACTACACGTCCGACCCCGCCGCGATGACGGATCTGCCGGCATCCGGACGGGAGGAGCTGGTCGCGGGCCTGCTGCCGCATCTGCTCACCGAGGTGCGACGGCTGGAGACCGATCGCGGCGACACGATCAAGTTCCTCTGGAAGCTGCACGACGGCGCCCTCGTCGAGTCGGTGCTCATGCGTTACCCCGGCCGCATCACGCTGTGCGTGTCGAGCCAGGCCGGCTGCGGCATGAATTGCCCGTTCTGCGCGACCGGCCAGGCGGGGCTCACCCGCAACATGTCGGCTGCGGAGATCATCGAGCAGGTCGTCCGTGCCAACGCGGCGATCCGCGCCGGTGAGCTGGGCCCCGCCGAGCACGCCCACGAGCGCATCACGAACATCGTGTTCATGGGGATGGGGGAGCCTCTCGCCAACTACAACCGGGTGATGCAGGCCGTCCGCACGATGGTCGACAAGGACCACGGGCTCGGGATGAGCGCGCGCGGCGTCACGGTGTCGACCGTGGGCCTCGTGCCGGCGATCAACAAACTCGCCGCCGAGGACATCCCGGTGACCTTCGCGCTGTCCCTCCACGCTCCCGACGATCAGCTTCGCGACGAGATGATCCCGATCAACTCGCGCTGGAAGGTCGACGAGGCGCTGGATGCCGCGCGCGGCTACTTCGAGAAGACCGGCCGCCGCGTGTCGATCGAGTACGCCCTGATCAAGGACATGAACGACCACGCGTGGCGCGCCGATCTGCTCGCGACGAAGCTCAACGAGCGCGGCCGCGGCTGGGTGCACGTGAACCCGATTCCGCTGAACCCGACGCCCGGGTCGGTGTGGACGGCCTCCGAGAAGGAGGTGCAGCGCGAGTTCGTGCGCCGCCTCAACGAAGCCGGCATTCCGACGACCCTCCGCGACACCCGCGGCAAGGAGATCGACGGCGCGTGCGGCCAGCTCGTCGCCACCGAGGAAGATCGTGCCGTCGCGGCATCCGTTCCCGTCGACTGAACCGGCGGGCCGCGCCGCGCGCGCTGCCCTCGCGCTGCCCGAACTGCAAGGCCGACTGCCCGACACCCCGGTGCGGGGTGGCCAGTGGCGGCGTGTCGCCCGGCATCCCTTGCAGTTCGGTTCGAGGGGGATGGCGCCCACGCCGGCGGCGGATGCCGAGACCGCACCATCCTGTCAAGCCTGACCCCGCCCATAGGCGGCGGCAGTAGCGTGGAGGAATGGTCAACTATCGCTATCTCGGCAACAGCGGCTTCAAGGTTTCGGAGATCACCTACGGCAACTGGGTGACCCACGCCTCCCAGGTGGAGAACGACGCCGCCATCGCCACCGTGCACAAGGCACTCGATCTCGGCATCACGTCGTTCGATACCGCGGATGCCTACGCCAACACCGCCGCGGAGGTCGTGTTGGCCGACGCACTGAAGGGCCTCGAACGCACCGACTACGAGGTCTTCACCAAGGTCTACTGGCCCATCGGCAAGAAGGGACCGAACGACCAGGGTCTCTCGCGCAAGCACATCTTCGACGGCATCCACGGGTCGCTGCGCCGCCTGAACGTCGACTACGTCGACCTGTACCAGGCGCACCGCTACGACTACGAGACCCCGCTCGAAGAGACGATGCAGGCCTTCGCCGACATCGTGCGCCAGGGCAAGGCCCTCTACATCGGCGTCAGCGAGTGGACGGCCGAGCAGCTGCGCGAGGGCGCCGCACTTGCCAAGGAGCTGAACTTCCAACTCGTGAGCAACCAGCCGCAGTACTCGGCGCTCTGGCGCGTCATCGAGGGCAAGGTCGTACCGACCTCCGAGGAGCTCGGCATCTCGCAGATCGTCTGGTCGCCGATGGCGCAGGGCGTGCTCAGCGGCAAGTACCTGCCCGGTCAGCCCGTTCCCGAGGGTTCGCGGGCGACCGACGAGAAGAGCGGGGCGAACTTCATCAAGCGCTTCCTGCAGGACGACACGCTCGCCGCCGTGCAGAAGCTCAAGCCGATCGCCGAGCAGGCGGGCCTCACCATGCCGCAGCTGGCGATCGCGTGGGTGCTGCAGAACCCGAACGTCTCGGCGGCGCTCGTGGGCGCCTCGCGCCCCGAGCAGCTCGAGGACTCGGTCAAGGCGTCCGGAGTCGTCCTCGATGCCGAGGTGATGTCGGCGATCGATGAGGCCCTCGCCCCCGCCGCGGTCACCGACCCCGACGAGACCTACACGGTCTCGCCCGCCTCGCGTCCGCTCTGAGCGCTCTCACGATGAGAGACGTCGTCTGACGATGGTCACGACGAGCGCCGGCATCCTGCTGTACCGGACCGATCCGGACGGCACGGTGTCGGCGCTCGTCGCACATATGGGCGGTCCGTTCTGGGCGCGCAAGGACGAGGGGGCCTGGTCGATCCCCAAGGGCGAGTTCGATCCGCAGGTGGAGGCGGCGAGGGATGCCGCCGCGCGCGAGTTCCGCGAAGAGCTCGGTGTCGCCCCTCCCGATGTGCCGTACGTCGAGCTCGGCACCTTCGCGTACTCTTCGGGGGCGAAGTCCGTCACGGTGTTCTGTGGCGACGGCACGGGATTCCTCGCCTCCGATGTCGACCGCGCCGCGCTCGTGTTCGGCGCGTTCGAGATGGAGTGGCCGCCGCGGTCGGGACGCCGTCAGAGCTTTCCCGAGATCGACCGCGTGGCCTGGATGCCGCTCGCAGAAGCCCGCCCCCGACTGGTCGCCGGGCAGCGGCCGGCGCTGGACGCGTGTGAACGGTTGATGCGCAAGATGTGACCCTCTTGCGGGCGCACCCCCGGTGGCGAAGACTGTGCGCGACGAAGGGGGCCCTCATGGCACACGGCGACATCACGCACATCGACATCCCGGTCGCGGACTTGGCGACGGCGGCGGCGTTCTACTCCGAGCTGTTCGGCTGGCAGATCGCGGAGCCGCCCGGCTTCGAGGGCTACCCGATGTGGTCGGCCCCCAACGGCATCAGCGGCGGCGGACTCGCCCCGCGCAGCGAGGGGTTCACCCAGCCGCGTTCGTACGTCGAGGTCGATTCGATCGACGACACCATTGCCAAGGCCCAGGCCGCCGGGGCGACGGTCGCCATGGGCAAGCAGCCGATCACGGCGAAGAGCTGGTGGGCAGTGATCGTCGACCCCGACGGCAACCACATCGGCTTGTTCGAGGGGACGACCCAGGACTAGCGCTTCTTCTTCGGCGCCGCGGAGACGTCGAGCTGAGGGTGCAGGCCGCCCAACGACGACCACGCACTCGCGGTTCCCTTCGCGGCGTGCTCGGCGCCGCGGACGGCGCGTTCGTCGGCCCATTCGTTCAGGACGTGTCCGCGGTGCCCGCGGACGTGCTCGAGCACGACGTCGGGAAGACCGGCCGCTCGCCGCGCGTCGCGAGCGGCGATGAGCTGTTCGAGCAGGTCGCGGTTCTTGGTGGGTGCTCCGGTGGAGGTCTTCCAGCCGCGTCGGCAGTGGGCATCCATCCACGAGGAGTATGTGTCGATCGCGTATTTCGAGTCGGCCTGCACGATCAGGTGCGCGAGGTCGGCATGGTCCTCGATCGCCTTCAGCAGCCCCATGAGCTCCCCGATGTTGTTGGTGCCCACCGGGATCGCGCCCGCCGCCCAGTGCCCGTCCTGGCCGACCCACGCCCAGCCGGTCGGTCCCGGATTGCCCTTGCAGGCGCCGTCGGTGGCCACGGTGTAGGTGTCGGTCGGATCGGTCGCGGAAGTCACCGTTCGACGGTACTCGATGGGGCAGGCGGCGGATGCCGCGGGTGCGTCCTGGCTCCTCTCGTATGCTGACGACATGACCGCCGTGCGCGTGACGACAGAGCTGGACGAGATCGACCTGGACCTCGTGCACCGCTGGCTCTCCGAGGAGGCGTATTGGGCGCTCGGGCGCAGCCGTGAGCTCGTCGAACGCGCCGCTCGGGCGTCGGTGAACGTGGGGGCGTTGGATGCCGAGGGCAGGCTGGTCGGCTACGCGCGCGTCGTGACCGACCGGGCCACGTTCGCCTGGGTCTGCGACGTGTTCGTCACGCCGTCCGCGCGCGGCGGCCGCTGCCGAATCCCGAATGGCTGATGGTTCTGGGGGACTGATTTTCCGCGCCGGACTGCCGTTTTCGGCGGCTCACCGGCGAGCGGGGAATGTCGGGGGTTGCCGGTAGCGTCGGGGTTATGAAGGTCGTCGACGGAGGTTCTTCCCCGGGTGTCCCGGGTCGGTGGGATGCCGTCGAGGACGAGGTGTTTCCGTGTGATCCGGGGTGGGTTGCGCCCGATGCGGTGGACCTGGTCTGTGATGCGGATGCGATGGTCGCGGTGTTCGCCGCGGAACGCTATCGACGGGTCGCCGCGTACCGGCGAGAAGCTCTCGCAGACGCTGCTGGTCGCGGTCGGGGTCTGGTCGAGGTCGTGGAGCGGGCGATCCGCCTGGAACTCGCGGCAGCCTTACGGGTCACGGAGCATGCCGCGGGGGTGCTGCTCACGCAGGCGCAAGCCCTGGAGACCCGGTACCCGGCGGTGTTGGACGCCCTGGGGGCGGCGCGGGTGACGGAACGGCACGTGCACGTGTTGATCGAACTTCTCGACCCCCTCACCCCGGCCGAGCGGGAAGCGGTCTACCCGCGGGCGTTGGTGCTGGCGGAGGCGGAACCGGTCGGCACGTTCCGTCGGCGGGTGCGGGCGCTGATCGATCAGGTCCGCACCGAACCCCTCCCTGAACGCCACGAACGGGCGCTGCAGGATCGGCGCGTGTTCGTGGAACCCGCCGACGACGGCATGGCCTGGCTGACCGCGTACCTGCCCGCGGTGGAGGCGCACGCCATCCGGGGACGGCTCACCGCGATCGCGAAGGCGGTGACCGACGCTGGCGGCGATGATCGCACGCTGGATCAGGCGCGCGCCGACGTGCTCTGCGACCTGCTGATCGACGGCACCTGCACCGGCCACCCGGACGCTGCCCGCGGCATCCGCGCGACTGCGGTCGTGACCGTCCCGGCGCTGGCTCTTCTCGACCCGCCGGTCGACGGTGATGACACCCTGCCCACGGATCTCGGGTTTGCGGTGGTGGATGGTGTCGGGCCGATCCCGGTCGACAAAGCCCGGGAGTTGTGTGGTGGGGCGGAGGGGTGGATGCGGATCCTCACCCACCCCGACACCGGCGCGGTCCTCTCCGTCGGACGCGAACGCTACCGACCACCCCCGGCTCTGCAGAAACTCGCCCGCTGGCGCGCCGCCCGCTGCATGGCCCCCGGCTGCGCGATACCCGCCGAACGGTGCGACCTCGACCACACCCTCGCCTGGGAACACGGCGGCCACACCACCCTCACCAACCTCGCACCCCTGTGCCGCGGACACCACACCCTCAAACACCACGGCGGCTGGCGCGTGCACCACCTCACCAACCCCACCCACAACGGCGCCCTCGAATGGATCTCCCCCTACGGACGCCGGTACGTGGTCGCGCCCGAACGAACCCTCCCCGTCTTCACCCGCTGACACGTGCTCGGCTCCGGCGGAGGCCGTGAGCCGAGAGAGACTGGGAGGATGACCTCACCGCGCTCCGTGCTCACTCTCGTCGGCGGTCCCACGGCGATCATCGAGTACGCCGGCATCCGCGTCCTCACGGATCCGACGTTCGACGAGCCGGGTGACTACCCGTCGGGATCGGTGGCACTCCACAAGCTCACCGGCCCGGCCCGGCCCGGACGGCCGACGAGGTCGGCGCGATCGACGTCGTGCTGCTCTCACACGACCAGCATCCCGACAACCTGGATGCCGCGGGTCGCGCGTTCCTGTCTCGCGCCGCAACCGTGCTCTCCACGCCCGCGGCGGCCTCGCGCATCGGGGGCATCCACGGCCTCGCGTCGTGGCAGTGCCACACCGTCGGCGGTGTCGAGATCATCGCCGTCCCCGCTCTCCACGGTCCGGCCGGCGCCGAGGAGCTTTCCGGCCCGGTGACGGGCTTCATCCTGCGCGCCGAGGGCGAGCCGGTCGTCTACGTCTCCGGCGACAATGCCGACAGCGCGCTCGTCGCCGAGATCGTCGAACGCATCGGCACGATCGACATCGCCGTCCTGTTCACCGGCGCCGCCAACGTCCGGCGGTTCGGCGACAGCGACCTCACCCTCAACGCCCGCACCGCCGTCGAGGCGGCACGGGCGTTGGGGGAGGCGATCATCGTTCCCGTGCATGCCGAGGGATGGCACCACTTCACCGAGACGATCGACCGCCTCGAACGTGAGTTCGGTGATCACCCCACGCCGGGCGCCTCGACGGCGGCCGTCTTCGACAGGCGCAGCCACGTCTCCACGACCGTGTCGGGGTTGAGCGAGACGGACTCGATCCCCTCCGCGACGAGCCATTCGGCGAGGTCGGGATGATCCGACGGGCCCTGTCCGCAGATGCCGACGTACTTCCCTGCCGCACGGCACGCGCTGATCGCCATCGACAGCAGGCGCAGCACGGCCGGATCGCGCTCATCGAACGTAGAGGCCACGAGCGCCGAATCGCGATCGAGCCCCAGCGTCAGCTGGGTCATGTCGTTCGAGCCGATCGAGAAGCCGTCGAAGAACTCCAGGAACCGATCCGCCAGCAGCGCGTTGGAGGGCAACTCGCACATCATGATGACCTTCAGGTCGTTCTCGCCTCGGCGCATGCCGTTCTCGGCCAGCAGCTCCACGACCGCGTGGCCCTCACCGACGGTGCGGACGAACGGCACCATGACCTGTACGTTCGTGAATCCCATCTCGTCGCGCACGAACCGCAGCGCCTCGCACTCCATGTCGAAGCAGGCGCGGAAGTCGGGCGAGATGTACCGTGACGCGCCGCGGTAGCCGAGCATCGGGTTCTCCTCGTGCGGCTCGTACAGCTCACCACCGACGAGGTTCGCGTACTCGTTCGACTTGAAATCGCTGAGCCGCACGATCACCGGCTCGGGCCAGAACGCCGCCGCGATCATCGACACCCCCTCCGCGACGCGCCGCACGAAGTAGTCGCGCGGCGCGTCGTAGGCGGCGGTCGCGTCGGCCACGCGGGCGCGCAGCTCGCCGTCCAGCGCGTCGAACTCCAGCAGCGCTCGCGGATGGATGCCGATCTGTCGATTGATGATGAACTCCAGCCGCGCCAGCCCGACACCGCGGTGAGGCAGCCGTGAGAACGAGAAGGCCTGATCGGGCGTGCCGACGTTCATCATGATCTTCACCGGCGCCTCCGGCATGGAATCCAGCCGGGTCACCTCCTCCTCGAACGGAAGGATGCCGCGGTACACGAACCCCGTGTCGCCCTCCGCGCACGAGACGGTGACCTCCTCTCCGTCCACGAGCGCGGCGGTGGCATCGCCCGTGCCGACGACGGCGGGAATGCCGAGCTCGCGCGCGATGATCGCGGCGTGGCACGTGCGACCGCCGCGATTGGTGACGATCGCGCTCGCGCGCTTCATGATCGGCTCCCAGTCGGGATCGGTCATGTCGGCGATGAGCACCTCACCCGGCTGGAAGTCGGCCATCTGGTCGAGACTGCGCAGCACTCGCACCGGTCCCGCGCCGATGCGCTGACCGATCGCCCGCCCGGCCGTCACGACCTCACCGCGCGCGTCCAGCACGAAGCGGCGGATGACCCCGGCCTCCACCCGCGAGACGACCGTCTCGGGCCGGGCCTGCAGGATGTAGAGCCGACCATCGATGCCGTCCTTGCCCCACTCGATGTCCATCGGCCGGCCGTAGTGCTCCTCGATGATCAGCGCCTGGCGTGCGAGCTCGACCAGGTCGGCGTCGTCGATCGAGAACCGTCGGCGCTCGGATGCCGGGACATCCTCGAACCTGGTCGACGCTCCCGCTTCGCGGGCATCGGTGTAGCGCATCGCGATGGCCTTCTCGCCGACCGAGCGCTTCAGCACCGCCGGGCGCCCTGCGCGCAGGGCCACCTTCGAGACGTAGAACTCGTCGGGGTTGACCGCTCCCTGCACGACGGCCTCGCCCAGTCCGTACGAACTCGTGATGAACACGGCGTTCTCGAATCCCGACTCGGTGTCGACGGTGAACATGACGCCCGCCGCGCCCACGTCGGAGCGCACCATCTTCTGGATGCCGGCCGACAAGGCCACCTCGTCGTGGTCGAACCCGTGGTGGGCGCGGTACGCGATGGCGCGGTCGTTGTACAGCGACGCGAACACCGAGCGGATCGCGGCGAGCACGTTGTCGATGCCCGCGACGTTGAGGAAGGTCTCCTGCTGGCCGGCGAAGGAGGCGTCGGGGAGGTCTTCCGCGGTCGCCGAGGAGCGCACGGCGAAGGAGGCACCGGGGTGCTCCGCCGTCAGACGCTCGTACGCCGTCCGGATCGACGACTCCAGCGCGGGCGGGAACGGCTGCTCCTCGATCCACGCGCGGATCTGCGTCCCGGCGTGCGTCAGCGCGGCGACGTCCTCCACGTCGATCTCGGCGATGGCGGCGGCGATCCGCTCCCGCAGGCCGCCCTCCGCGAGGAACCCGCGGTACGCGTCCGCGGTCGTGGCGAACCCGCCGGGCACGCTCACCCCGAGGGAGGAGAGGTGGGAGACCATCTCGCCGAGCGAGGCGTTCTTCCCGCCCACGGAGGGGAGGTCGGCCATGCCGAGCTGATCGAACCAGAGGATGCTGCTCATGTGTCGTGCCTTCCTGTCGGGCGGGGGTGCCGGGTGCGGGTGCGGAGGTGTCAGGTGCGGAGTTTGAGGGATTGCATGATCACCGCCGACATCTCCTCGACGCTCTTGGTCGATGAGTTCACGAACGGGATGTGCGTGCGCCGGTAGAGGTCCTCGGCACGGCGCAGCTCGAGCGTGCACTGGGCGAGGCTCGCGTAGGTCGAGTCGGGCCGCCGCTCGTGCCGCACCTGGCTGAGACGCAGCGGCGTCGTCGTGAGCCCGAAGCACCGGGCCGCGTACGGCGCGATCGCGCGGGGCAGGCCGTCGGTGGGGAAGTCATCGTCGGTGAGGGGGTAGTTCGCCACCAGCAGTCCGTACTGCAGCGCGAGGTACATCGTGGTCGGCGTCTTGCCGCACCGGGAGGGGGCGACGATCAGCACGTCCGCCTGGTCGAGGGCGCGAATGCTCTGACCGTCGTCGTGCTCGATGGCGTACTCGACCGCGCGCATCCGGGCGAAGTACTGCTCGGTGTCGCCGACCGTGTGGAACGAGCCGAGCTGCTCGGATGCCGTGGTGCCCAACGCCGCCTCGAGCTCTGTGAGGTGCCCGTTGAGCAGATCGATGTGGGTCGCGCGCGCCTCGCCGAGCACCTGCGCGACGGCCGGTGAGCGCACGGTGTGGAAGACGATCGGCTCCTTCCCGGCATCCGCCGCGCGGTCGATCTCGCGAGCGACGGCCGCGGCGCCCTCCGCCGAGTCGACGAACGGCACGGTGTGGTGGCGGAACGAGACGCCCGGGAAGTTGACCAGGAGGGCGCGCCCCAGGGTCTCCGCGGTGATCCCCGTCGAATCGGAGACGAAGTAGGCGGCACGGGGCGTCGTGGTCACGCGGGCTCCTCGTCGTCTCGGGGCGGCGGGTCGATCGATCGACCGGATTCTCCGAGGCTACGAAAGATGCGGCATCCCTCTGTGCTCCAAAGCGCGAAAGATCAGGCTTTCTTTACGCTTGGGGAGGAAATCCGGGGTCTCAGGCGACGAGCTCCCGACGATGCATGCCGCCGAGCGCCGCGGCGACTCCGACGGCGGCGACGACGAGGAGAGGGACGATGCCGCGCGGGTCGACGCCTTCGCCGGTCGGCACGGGGCCCGAGGCGAACGGCGAGGCGTTGACGACGGCCGTGCTCAGGCCGAAGAGAGGACCGAACAGCGCGATGACCGCGGCGATCGCCACGAGCGCCCACGCGAGCGCGATCGCCGTGCGGGGAAGCGCCACCACCAGCACGGCAGCCCACGCGGCGAACAGGCACGCCGGCACGATCTGTCCGGCACCGGCCACGGCGGCGGCGCGGATCAGGTCGGCATCGGTGCCGCCCGAGAGCGCTCCGGCCGCCGCCCCCGCGATCCCCGCCGCGATCGTGAGCACCGCGCATGCCGCCGCGACGACGACGTGGTCGGCGAGCCATCGCGTGCGGGTCAGTCCGCCGCCGAGCACGAGCTCCGCCGTCCCCTGCGTCTCGTCCTGACGCGCCCGCAGGACCGTCTGCGTCGCGGCGCAGGCCGCGAAGATGCCGAGCATGACGAAGAAGACGACGATGAGTCCGCGCGAGAGGTCCGCGGACGTCCCGCTCAGCGCCTGCAGGAGGGAGGTCACGGCCGGGTTGCCCTCTCCGATCCGGCTCGCGACGCCCGCGAGCGACGTCGACAGGATGCCGACGAGCAGCCCCGCCACGATCCACCCGATGCCCGCGGCGCGGCTCTGGCGGACGGTCAGCGCGAGATGCGTCGCGAACCCGGGTCGTGCCGCGGCGCGTCCGGTGCGCGGGGGAACGAACGAGGCGCCCAGGTCGCGGCGGGCGTGCAGGAGCGCGGCGCCGCCGAGCAGGACGAGCGTTGCGAGCACCGACGCCGCCAGCGGCCACGCGTCGTCCGTGTCGAAGGGGCGCGTGTTCTCCGCCCAGCCGAACGGCGAGAACCACGCGAGCGCGGAGCTCGTCATCCGGGTGAGGTCGGCGCTCGGCGTCCCGAGCGCATTCCCGGTGCCGGCAAGGGCGAACGTGCCGACCACGAGCCAGACGGCCAGCGCATTCGCGGCACGCGAGGTGGGCATGAGCTCGGCGGACACCAGCCCCACGCCGAGGAAGACCGTGCCCGCGAGTGTGCAGCCCGCCGCGATCAGCGCGGCCCCCACGGGTGGCGCGCCGCTGGCGACGAAGATCACGGCGACCACCGCGCCGGCCACGATCGATGCCCCGACGCCGTGCAGCGCGGTGGCGACCAGGGGTGCCGTGCGTCCCGCCGCGGTCGCCGACACCAGCTCGAGGCGGCCGTCCTCCTCGTCTCCGCGGGTGTGGCGCACCGCGAGGAACGAGCACATGAGCGCGACGAGCAGCAGCAACCACGGCAGCAGAAGGAATGCCACCATCTGCGCCTCTCCCGCGCCCGACGGCAACCCGCGGAACAGGAGCACGACGGGGTTCGCCATGACGGTTCCCAGCAGGGCGACGCGTTCCTGTTCGTCACCGTACGAGCTGCGCACGCCCGGGTAGCCGGCCACCGCCAGCGCGGCCAGTCCCGCCAGCCAGACGGCGAGCGAGACGGCATCCCGCCGCGCGCGCTGGCGCAGGAGGAGTCCGATCGTCCTCATCGCCGCGTTCCCTCGCCCGGGGCGTCGGACGCCCCGTAGTGGCGCAGGAACAGCTCCTCCAGGGAGGGCGGTGCGACGCGCAGTCCTTCCACGCCGAGCTCCGCGAGCCGCGGCAGCGCGACTGCGACGGCATCGCTGGCGAGCGTGAGCGAGATCCGGCCCTCGTCCTCCCGCACACCCTCGGCTCCGGGCACCGTCGCCGCCGCGGCGGAGGTCGCGCGCGCGGATGCCGCGAACGACACCTCGGTGCGGGTGAGATGGCGCATCTCGGCGAGAGAGCCCGTGTCGACGATGCGCCCGGCCCGTACGATCGACACCCGGTCGCAGAGCAGTTCCACCTCGGACAGGATGTGGCTGGACAGCAGGACCGTGGCACCGGCATCCCGGACGCGTGCGACCTCCTGGCGGAACACCACCTCCATGAGCGGATCGAGACCGCTCGTGGGCTCGTCGAGGACGTAGAGCTCGGCGGGGACCGCGAAGGCGGCGATGAGCGCGACCTTCTGCCGGTTGCCCTTCGAGTAGGCGCGTCCCTTCGTGCGGGTGTCGAGCTGGAAGGCGTCGCAGAGCCGACGGCGAGCGGTGTCGTAGGCGGGTCCCGTGCCGCCGCCGCGCATCCGGTACACGAGGTCGATGGCCTCGCCACCGGAGATGTTCGGCCAGAGACTCACGTCGCCGGGCACGGATGCCAGCCGGCGGTGCAGGCGCGCCGCGTCGGTCCAGGGGTCGGATCCGAACACGGTCGCCGTGCCCGAGGTGGGACGTGCGAGGCCGAGGAGGATGCGGATCGTGGTCGACTTGCCCGCGCCGTTGGGGCCGAGGAAGCCGTGCACCTGGCCCGCCTCGACGACGAGGTCGAGCCCGTCGAGGGCGTGCACGCGGCCGTAGTGCTTCGTGAGGGCGTCCGTGCGGATGACGGCGGTCATGCGCCGGATGCTACGCCGAGGGCGGGTGCCGCGGTAGATGCGACACCCGCCCCTTACCCCCGGTGCGTCGGGGGCTGCGCTCAGATCTGCGAGCGCGGCCCCGGTTCGACGATCTTGTTGAAACCGGTCACCGGCTGGTTCTCATCGAACGACACCACGGGGCGACGGAACCCTCGGGTGAGGAAGACGAGATACACGAGCCCGAGCCCCGTCCAGATGAGGCCGACGATGAGCGCGTGGTCGTCCAGGTTCACCCACAGCAGTCCGGTCAGCGCCATGCCGATCGCGGGCATCACGATGTAGTTGATGATGTCGCGCGGCGTCCGTCGACGTCCCTGGCGAACCGCGAACCAGGCGATCACCGAGATGTTCACGAAGGTGAACGCGATGAGGGCGCCGTAGTTGATGTAGTCGACGATCTGATCGAGGGTGAAGGCGATGGCCGCCAGGCTCACGATGCCGACCAGCACCACCGTGAACGCCGGGGTGTGGGTGCGCGGACTGATGTAGCCGAAGAAGCGCTTGGGCAGCACGCCGTTGCGGCCCATGACCAGCAGCATGCGAGCGACCGACGCGTGCGAGGCGAGCCACGACGCCAAGGTCGCCGCGAAGCCGGCGGCCGTCAGCACCGACTGCAGCACGATGCCGCCGACCTGCGAGCCGATCTCCGGCAGCGTCGAGTCGGCGATCGCCTCGGGCGGGAACGCCTCGTGGGCCGGGAAGCGCAGCTGCGTGAAGTAGGCCGCGACGAGGAAGATCGCGCCGCCCACCAGCACGGTCAGCAGGATCGCGCGCGGCATGGTCTTCGGGTTCTTCGCCTCCTCCGCGTACATCGTCACCGCGTCGAAGCCGATGAACGAGAAGCAGACGATGGTCGCACCGGCCAGCACCGCGCCGAACTCGACCTCGGGGTGGAAGAACGGCTGCACGGAGGCGACCGTACCGGCGCCGGCGCCCTGCCCCAACTGCACGATGACCATGACGACGAACACCGCCATGACCACGATCGAGAAGATCAGCAGGATCATGTTGACGTTGGAGGTGCCTCGCATCGTCAGGTAGATGATCCCGGTGACGCCCGCGGTGAAGGCCACGACCCACACCCATCCCGGGATGTCGGGGAAGAGCGCCTCCATGTAGCTGCGCAGGATCAGGGCGTTGACCATCGGCAGCAGCAGGTAGTCGATGAGCGACGTCCAGCCGACGAGGAAGCCGAGGCTCGGGTGCATCGACTCGCGGACGTAGGTGTACGCGGAGCCGGCGCTCGGGATGACGCCGACCATCTTGCCGTAGCTGATCGCGGTGAAGCCCATGACGACGAGGGCGAGCGCGTAGGCGGCGGGGACGACGTTGTTGGTCTCGACGGCGACATTGCCGAACGTGTCGAACACGACCGTCGGGGTCATGTAGCCGAGGCCGAGACCGACGATGGACCAGACTCCCAGAGAGCGCGCAAGGGTGGCGGAGCGAGAGGATGCCGACGTGGCGGCCAGTGACTCGTTCGTGATTCCTCCTGATGGTGAGGTGTTTCGGGTGCTCGAATACTAGGGTCGCCCTGTTTCGTTTGTGTAGCGTCGCCGTCACCTCCGATGACGCGTGGGCACCATGTTCGGACGATTCGACCGGGGATCGCCCCTTCGCGGACGAAGGGTGTGGGCTCAGACCCCGCGCAGCCCGTCGGTGCGCTCGAAGATGAGGCTCGTGTTGGTCGCCGCGACGATGGAGTGCGTGGAGAGGTGGTCGGTGACGAACGAGCGCAGGTCGGCGCTGTCGCGCCCGCGGAAGTGGATCACGAAGTCCTCCGCGCCGGCGACATAGAAGTACTGGGCGACGTCGGGGTGGGTGCGCAGCTCCTCGGCGAAGCGGGTCAGCTGCGCGCGTGCCCCCGGGCGGATCCGCACCGAGACCAGAGCCTCGGTGCGGTACCCCAGTGCTCCCGGATCGACGTCGATCGTGAAGTGACGGATCACCCCGCGGGAGACGAGCCGCGAGATGCGCGCGTGCACGGTGGATGCCGCCAATCCCAGCGTCGCGGCGAGGCGGCTCAGCGGCTGGCGGGCGTCGCTGCGCAACTCGTCGATGAGTCGGAGATCAGCGGCATCCATCGGTGTATCTGCGGAAGAAGCTGCCATGTGCCGAGCATAGTTCGATCGGAGAGACTGATTTCACTGAATCTTCGGATGCTCTTGTCGTGCATCGAGCGGGCTGACATCGTGATCGCGCTGCACCGCTCCACTCCCCTTTCCGCGGACCATGTCGAAGGAGTCCCGCCCATGATCATCGGTGTTCCCGCAGAGATCAAAGACAGTGAGCGCCGCGTCGGCATGACGCCCACGGGGGTCGACGAGCTCTCTGCACACGGCCACCGGGTGCTCATCCAGAGCGGAGCCGGCGTCGGGTCGGGCTTCAGCGACGACGCCTACCGCGCCGCGGGAGCCGAGATCGTCTCCGAGGCCGCCGACGTCTGGGGCGCCGCCGACCTGCTCGTCAAGGTCAAGGAGCCCATCGCGCCGGAGTACGGCTTCCTCCGTAAGGACCTGACGCTGTTCACCTACCTGCACCTGGCGGCCGCGCCGGCGCTCACGCAGGCGCTCCTGGATGCCGGCACCACCGCGATCGCGTACGAGACCGTGCAACTGCCCGACCGTTCGCTGCCCCTGCTCGCGCCCATGAGCGAGATCGCCGGGCGGCTGTCGGTGCAGGTCGGTGCGCAGCAGCTGCTGGGCCCGGCCGGTGGCCGCGGCATCCTGCTCGGAGGCGTCCCCGGTACCCCGCGCGGGCGGGTCGTCGTGATCGGCGGCGGCGTCGCCGGCACCCACGCCGCGCAGATGGCCGTGGGACTGGGTGCACACGTCACGATCGTCGACCTGTCGATCCCGCAGTTGCGCCGCCTCGACGAGCGTTTCGACGGCCGTGTGGACACGCGGGTGTCGACCCGTTCGACCATCGCCGACCTCGTCGCCGACGCCGACCTCGTGATCGGCTCGGTGCTGGTGCCGGGCGCCGCGGCGCCCAAGCTCGTCACGCTCGACATGGTCGAGCGCATGCGGCCGGGCTCGGTGCTCGTGGACATCGCGGTCGACCAGGGTGGCTGCTTCGAGGGCACGCACGCGACCACGCACACCGACCCGACCTACCGGGTGCACGATGCGATCTACTACGCCGTCGCCAACATGCCCGGGGCCGTGCCGCTGACCTCGACCCTCGCGCTCACGAACGCGACGCTGCGCTACACGCTCGCGCTCGCCGACCTCGGCACCGACGCCGCGCTCGCCGCTGACGCGTCTCTGCGTGCGGGCTTGTCGATCCGCGGCGGCGAGGTGATCGACACCCGCATCCTGGCCTGACGAACGCCGCAGATACGAACGAACTCCGCATCCGATCACGCGATCGGATGCGGAGTTCGTCGCATTCTGCGGAGCTCGTGATCCCGGTCAGAGGCGGGCCCAGGCCTCCGTGAGCACGGAGCGCAGGATCTGCTCGATCTCGTCGAACTCGGCCGGGCCGATGGTGAGCGGCGGGGCGAGCTGGATCACGGGGTCGCCGCGGTCGTCGGCGCGGCAGTAGAGCCCCGCGTCGAACAGCGCCTTGGAGAGGAAGCCGCGCAGCAGTCGCTCGGACTCGTCGTCGTCGAAGGTCTCCTTCGTGGCCTTGTCTTTGACCAGCTCGATGCCGAAGAAGTAGCCGTCGCCGCGCACGTCGCCGACGATCGGCAGGTCGAGCAGCTTCTCAAGCGTCGCGCGGAACACGGGCGAGTTCTCGCGCACGTTCTCCAGCAGCTTCTCCTCCTCGAACACATCGAGGTTCTCCAGGGCGACGGCCGCCGAGACGGGGTGCCCGCCGAAGGTGTAGCCGTGCGGGAACGACAGGTCGCCGTGCGCGAAGGGCTCGTAGACGCGGTCGTTCACGATCGTGCCGCCCAGCGGCGCGTAGCCGCTGGTGACGGCCTTCGCGAACGTGATCATGTCGGGCTGGTAGTCGTAGGCCTGGGCCCCGAAGTAGTGGCCGAGGCGTCCGAAGGCGCAGATCACCTCGTCGGAGACGAGCAGCACGTCGTAGCGGTCGCAGATCTCACGCACCCGCTGGAAGTAGCCCGCGGGAGCGGGGAAGCATCCGCCCGCGTTCTGCACCGGCTCGAGGAACACGGCGGCGACCGTCTCGGGACCCTCGAACTGGATCATCTGCTCGATGCGGTCGGCCGCCCACAGGCCGAACTCCTCGGGCGTCCCCCCGCCGAAGCCGGACTCCGCGGCGCGATAGTAGTTGGTGTTCGGCACGCGGAAGCCGCCCGGGGTGACGGGCTCGAACATGTGCTTCATGACGGGCAGGCCGGTGATCGCGAGGGCGCCCTGCGTGGTGCCGTGGTACGCGATGGCACGGGAGATGACCTTGTGCTTGGTGGGCTTTCCCTGCAGCTTCCAGTAGTGCTTGGCGAGCTTGAAAGCGGTCTCGACCGCCTCGCCGCCGCCCGTGGAGAAGAAGACGTGGTTGAGGTCGCCGGGCGCGAGGTTCGCGATGCGGTCGGCGGCCTCGATGCCCGAGGGGTGTGCGTACGACCAGAGCGGGAAGAACGCGAGCTCCTCCGCCTGTTTCGCCGCGGCCTGGGCGATGCGGGAGCGTCCGTGGCCGGCGTTGACGACGAACAGGCCCGCGAGCCCGTCGATGTAGCGCTTGCCGTGCGAGTCCCAGATGTGGTGGCCCTCGCCCTTGACGATGATGGGCACGCCGGCGCCCTCGGTCATCACCGACTGGCGTGCGAAGTGCATCCAGAGGTGGTTGCGGGCCTTGGCCTGCAGGTCGGCGTCGTCGATGGTCATCGTGTCCCCCAGTTGTAGAGCTGACGGTGGAGTTTGAGGTAGACGAAGGTCTCGGTCGAGACCACCTCGGGAAGGGCGCGGATCTGCTCGTTGAGCAGGTCCATGAGGTCGTCGTCGTTCTCGCAGACGACCTCGACGAGCAGATCGAACGATCCCGCCGTCGACACCACGTAGCTGATCCCCGGCAGGGTCGACAACTGCGCGGCGATGCCGCGGGTGTCGCCGGCGATGCGGATGCCGATCATCGCCTGACGGGCGAAGCCGAGCTGGAGCGGGTCGGTGACGGCGACGATCTGCATCACGCCCTGGTCGACGAGCTTCTGCACGCGCTGGCGCGTCGCTGCTTCGCTGAGACCGACGGCCTTCGCGATCTCGGCGTACGGTCGGCGCCCGTCCTCCTGCAGCTGCTCGATGATCGCTTTGGACGCGGCATCCAGGGCCTGTCGACGCGAAGGCGCGGTTTCCGTCGTTTGGGGCATGATCGGCGACGATATCAATCGCGACAGCGAATAATCAAGACTGATTCAGAAGTCAGCGAGCTGGCTCCCGTGCGACGTCCGGCGCTCAGTGCATGGTGTCGAGGATGCCGGTGAGGTCGTCGAACGTGGTGCGGGGGTTCAGGATCGCGAACCGGGCGTTGGGGCATCCCTCGTGGCTCGACGGCGTCACGAACGCGTGCTGCACGTCGAGGAGGCGCTGCGACCAGGCCTCGTAGTCGGCGCGCGTCCAGCCGTCGCGCTCGAACACGACCACGCCCAGCTGCGGCCGGCGCACGAGCGAGAAGCCGGAGCGCGCCTCGATCTCGTCGGCGATGCGCCGGGCCAGCACGATCGAGGCGCTGACGGCCTCGCGGTACGCGGCCGCGCCGTGCGTGGCCAGCGAGAACCACAGCGGCAGGCCGCGGGCGCGGCGGGTGAGGTGTGCGGCGTAGTCGGACGGGCTGTAGTCGGAGCGGTCGGTCAGGGTGTCGAGGTACTCCGCGTGCTGCGTGTGCGCGCGTCGGCCCTGCTCGGGGTCGCGGTAGATGAGAGCGCAGGCGTCGAACGGGGCGAACAGCCACTTGTGCGGATCGACGATCACCGAGTCGGCCTGCTCGACGCCGGCGTACAGGTGGCGGGCCAGCGGTGACAGCATGCCCGCGAGGCCGTAGGCGCCGTCGACGTGCAGCCAGATGTCGTGGGCGTGTGCTGCCGCGGCGACGCCGGCGATGTCGTCCACGATGCCGAAGTTGGTCGAGCCGGCGGTCGCGACGACGGCGAACACCCGCTCGTGCACGTCGGCGAGCACCTCCGCGACGGCGTCGCCGCGCAGCACCCCGTCGGCATCCGTGGGCACCGTGATGACGTCGACGTCCATCACCCGCGCCGCCGAGGCGATCGAGGAGTGCGCCTGCGAACTGCAGACGACCGCCCAGCGGGTCGGCGCGGCGGCGCCGGTGTCGGCGCGATGCGCGCGCGCCGCCTCGCGCGCGGCGACGAGGGCGGAGAGGTTGCCGAGCGTGCCGCCCTGCACGAAGACGCCGCCCGCGGATGCCGGCAGGCCGAACTCGTCGGCCAGCCAGCGCAGCACCTCGTTCTCGGCGTGCACGGCGCCGGCGCCCTCCAGCCAGGAGCCGCCGTAGAGTGCGCTCGCCGACACGACGAGGTCGAACGCCGCCGCCGCCTTCGTGGGCGCGGTCGGGATGAAGGAGAGATACCGCGGGTCGTCGGTCGTGATGCATGCCGGGGCCAGGACGTGCGTGAACACCCCGAGTGCGCGCTCGGCGCCGACCCCCTCTTCGGAGATCGTCCGCCCCGCCAGGCGGCTGAGCTCGGCGGCGGGCAGCGGCTTGTCGAGCGGGGTGTCCTGGGCGAGCAGGCGTTCGCGGGAGTAGTCGAGCACGAGGTCGACGATGCGGCGCGTCTCGGGGGTGACATCGTGCATGCGGGCGGCGTCGGTCATGTGCGGTCCTTCAGTGCGGGGGTGCGCGGCGGCACCGGTCGTTCGGGGGTGAGTGTCTCGATCGCGCAGCCGAGGCGCAGGAGTGCGACGTCGTCGCCGGATCGTCCCGCGATCGTCAGCCCGACCGGCATCCCGATGTCGGCCAGGGGTCCCATCGGCACCGTCACCGTCGGGATGCCGAGATGGCGGATGGCGAGATTGCCGTTCGCGACCCACACGCCGTTTCGCCAGCCGAGGTCGGCGGAGGCGGGGTTCACGTCCATGTCGGCGGGGCCGACGTCGGCGACGGCGGGGAAGACGACGGCGTCGAGGCCGCGATCGTCCATCCAGGCCTCCAGGTCGACCCGCCGGGTGCGCTCCAGGCCCCTCAGCCCCTCTTCGAGCTCCGGCATGTCGCGCCAGGTCATTCCGGGGTTCTCCCGCACCCAGTCGGGGTAGGTCGCGATGTCGTCGTCGAACCCGGTGTAGCGGTCGGGGAGGGCGCCGGCGGGGTGCGGGAAGATCCGTGCGCCGTCGACGTTCGTGAGGGAGGACAGGGCGGGGTCGCCGTTCGCGGACAGGAAGTCCTCCCACGCCCACGCCGACAGGTCGACGATCTCGCGCCGCAGGTAGGCGGGCGAGACGAATCCGCGCGTCGCGATGGTCGGCGCTTCCGGCCGGTCGCCCTCGTAGGTGCTGACCACGGGGAAGTCCACCTCGACGACCTCCGCCCCCGCCGCCTCGAGGGAAGCCCGCGTCTGCTGCCACAGTGCGATGATCGACGCGCGGGTCTGGATGCGCTGGCCGGTCGGGCCGCCGATGCCCGGGGCGGGGGAGGTCCCGGCATCCGGGTCGGCGTTGATGTACATCCGGGGGATGCCGAGGCGCAGGCCCGCCACCGTCGCGCCCGCGCCGAGCGCACGGTAGTCGTCCGGGCGCACGGCGGACGGCGCCGGCAGCGGGATCCATGGCTGTGTGCGCCAGAAGTCGCCGCGGGTGTCGGGGTCGTCCGCGACGATCACGTCGAGCACTTCGAGCAGGTCGGCCATCGTCCGGGTGTGGGGGACGACGACGTCCATCGTGGGCACGAGCGGCCAGTTGCCGCGGGTGGAGACGACGCCGCGCGAGGGGGTGTAGGCGCACAGCGCGTTGTTGCTCGCGGGCCCGCGGCCGCTCGACCACGTCTCCTCGCCGAGTCCGAAGGCCGCGAAGGATGCCGCGGTCGCCGTGCCCGACCCGTTCGACGATCCGGAGCCGAACGGTGCGGTCAGCCAGTCTGCGGAGTACGGGCTCTCCGCCCGTCCGTAGACGCCGCGCTGCATGCCGCCGTTGGCCATCGGCGGCATGTTTGTGAGTCCCAGGCAGATCGCCCCGCCCGCCCGCAGGCGCTCGATCGTGAAGGCGTCGCGCTGGGCGACCAGTTCGGCGAAGGCGGGGGAGCCCGCCGCGGCGGTGAGTCCCCGCACGAGGTAGCTGTCCTTCGCCGTGTAGGGGATGCCGTCCAGGGGTGAGAGGGTCTCGCCGCGGGCGCGGCGCTCGTCGGATGCCGCGGCTTCCGCGAGCGCGTCGGGGTTGCGGACGACGACCGCGTTGAGGGCGGTCGGGGTGGCGGGTGTGTCGTAGGCGTCGATGCGCGCGAGGTAGGCCTCGACGAGTTCGACGGCCGTCGCACGCCCGTCGTCGAGGGCGGCGCGCAGCTCGGCGATCGAGGCGTCGACGACGTCGATCACGAGGTCACCTCGCGCGGCAGGGCAGGCTGCTGTTGCGTGATGCAGTGGATGCCGCCGCCGCGCGCGAAGATGGGGCGGGCGTCGACCGTGACGATCTCGCGCCCCGGGTACGCATCGGCCAGGATCGCGCGGGCCTCGGCATCCGCTCTGTCCTCACCGAAGCCGCAGGCGATGACGCCGCCGCCCACGACGAGGTGGTTGACGTAGCTCCAGTCGACGAAGCCCTCGTCGTCGCGCAGGGTCGCCGGCGCGGGCAGCTCGACGACCTCGAGACGGCGTCCGGCGGCGTCGGTCTGAGTGGCGAGCAGTTCGCGGAGCGCGGCACTGACGGCGTGGTCGGGGTGCGCCGCGTCGCGCTGCGTGTGCAGGAGCACGCGACCGGGGGAGGGGAAGGTCGCGACGATGTCGACGTGGCCGTTCGTGCCGAAATCGTCGTAGTCGCGGGTGAGGCCGCGCGGCAGCCAGATCGCCGTCGTCGTGCCGAGGGTGCGGGCGAGCTCCGCTTCGACGCGCGCGCGATCGGCGTAGGGGTTGCGCCGCGGGTCGAGCTGCACCGTGTCGGTCAGCAGCACCGTGCCCTCGCCGTCGACGTGGAAGCCGCCGCCTTCGGCGACCAGGGTCGAGGAGATGAGTTCCGCGCCGACCTCGGCCGCGACGATGCGGGCGTGCTCGGCGGAGCGTTCCCAGCGTGCCCAGTCGTGTGCGCCCCAGCCGTTGAAGATCCAGTCGACCGCGCCGAGGACGCCGGGGCGTTCGTCGTCCACGACGAAGGTCGGGCCGTGATCGCGCATCCAGAACTCGTCGACCGGCGCCTCGAGGATCGTGACCTCGCCGGGCAGCATCCGCCGCGCGCGCGCCGTCTCGGCGGGATCGACGATCATCGTCACCGGCTCGAACCGGGCGATGCCCTCGGCGACCTCCGTCCACGCCGCGTAGCCCTCTTCGCGCTCGGCGTCGGTGCCGCCCAGGGTCGATCCCTCCACGGGGAAGGCCATCCACGTGCGCGCGTGCGGCGCGGTCTCGCTCGGCATCCGCCAGCTCATCGGCATCCTCGACTCTCGTCCGGTCCTGGAGTAGCTTATTGATCACATGATCAACTCATCGGAGGGTAGCGAGCGGATGCCGTCGACGTCAACTGCCGGACGGGCGCGGATGAGCGCCGATAAGAGGCGCGATCAGATC